>JAFAVZ010000598.1 GCA_019242175.1 Acidobacteriota bacterium | reverse complement strand
CTTGCAGCGATACGGCTCGATGAACGATGGCCGCAGGAAATGGCCCGGCCCGAACACGCGATCCGCGACCGGGACGCCCTCCTGTCCCATTTGGAAGAGACGATTGCGGCTCGCGATCTGCGGCGCGTTCGGATCGGATTTCTCCGGTGGCCGGTCGGACGTCCAGCCTTTCCAGTTCCACCAGTGCTGGCCGTCGGCCTGGCCGTCGAGCGTGCCTTCGCCGGTGATCGCCACGTCTTCGCATTCGAAGGCGTAGATCAGCGGCGAGTAGTTCATCAGCTCCACGCCTTCCCAACGCGTGAGGACGAGCGGATAGCGCTCCGGCTCCTGGGCGAACTTCACGACCGCGCCTTTTTCGAGATGGAGCTCGATGCGGCTCTGCAGGCGCAACGGTCCGGTGAGATGTTCGCCCGTCGGCACCACCACCCGACCGCCGCCCGCCGCATGCGCCTCGGCGATGGCGGCCTCGATGGTCGAGGTCACCGGGAAGTCGCGCTTCGGAATGCGCGGCAGCTCGATGCGTCTCAGCAACTCGGGGACATAGGACCAGCCGCCGGACGCGCTCGTGGACGAAGTCGTTCGGCATCCGAGGATGGCGAGACCGGCGCCGGCGAGGAAGGCGTCGCGGAGGAGATCGCGCCGGGTGAGGGTCATGGGTGGATCGTCACCTTCAGCGGCGAACGCGTTCGTCGGGCCCACTCCGCGACGAGCTTGTCGAAGTCGTCGACGTTGCGGAAGTCTCCGCTCTGATCCCAGCCGCTGCCGACCCAGTACGACGCCGGCGTCCTTGCAACGAACAGTTGATTGCCGTCTGCTTCCTGCGCATCGGCGATCGACGACGGATCGAGAATCACCGCGCAGCCGAACGAGCCGGCGCCCGGCTTCGCCACCGGACCCCACGCGCGCATCCAACCGGCGGCGCGTTCGACGCGCATCGTCGCGTCCTTCTCCTTCTTGATGCCGGTCGCGAACTGCGCTGCGTTGTCGGCGTCGTAGCGGCTCTCGAAGCGGTCGAAGTTCTGGCCTGCGTCGAGCGTGATGCGTTTCGTTTCGTTGCGGATGCCTGCCGCGTCCCACACCGGATAGCGCAGCTCGAAGACGAGGCGGATCGGGCCGGCGGCGAGGACGCGCGAGTCGCGGAAATTCTTCGACACGACGAGCTTTCCGTCGCGCCACAACCCGCTCCCGCCGCAGCCCCGGCTCTTGCCGGCCGAGTAGAAGTCGGCGCCGTCGCCGTGATCGCGATGATAGTCGTCGACCATGTACCAGTCGTTGATCACCAGCTTGCGCGTGCGCTTGAGCCAGACGTCGACGGTGCTCGACGTCAGCGGCTCGTGCTCCCACGTCTCCAGCGCGGCGCCGTACATGCGATGCGCGACGCGGTCGTTCTCCCACGCGAAGTCGTCGAAGCGTTCCCGCACGAAGCGGCCGTAGACGCGGAAGTCTTCCTTCCTGTACTTGCGCGGCTCGCCGGTGCGGAGCTCGAACGACTTCTCGGCGTTGGGTGGAAAGTCAGACTGGAACACGAGGCTGTCCGGCGCACCGTCGGCATCGAGGTCTAGCGCCTGGGCGACCACCTCTCGCCCAGCCTCGAAGACATGCAACCGGGTCAAGTCACTACCGCCGAGTTGCGCGGCCGTCAGTTCCACCGTTTCCGACGGCCGCGCGATCGGCAGCTCATTACGAACCGTGACCTGGAGCAAGCTGGCCGCGGCCAGCGCAACGGACAGCCCCGTGACCAGCATCAGAAAGACAGTTTCGCACCGATCTGGATGTCGCGCGGGTTGTTCCGGTCCTGGTTCACCAGGCCGAAGCTCGCGTTGCGCGGATCCTGATTCGGGTTCCAAAGCACCGTGTAATTGAGCGCGTTGATGATCTCGATGCGCGCCTGGAGCGACATGTTCCACGGCAGCGCGAAGCTCTTGTAGATGCCGATGTCCATGAGGTGCAGGTCATCGGTCCGCACGTTCGGCAGCGTCGAGGGGAAGTAGCGGATGTTGTTGCCGAGCTGGATGCGCGCATCGGTGCGCCCCGTGCCGCCCGGAATGTAGAAACCGGACGTATCCCAGGCCGGGCAATCGAGACCGGCCGTGCCACAGGCGAGGTGCTTCCCGATGTAAGAGTGCAGATCGCGCGGGTCGCGATCGGGGTCGTAGTAGATGTTGTTGTTCCACACCAGCGGGAAGCCGCTCTGGTACTGATACGTCGCGCTCACCGTCCAGCCGCCGAGCGCTGCCTGGGTGAAGCCGCGCCAATCAGAGCCGAACTTCCGGCCGTGGCCGAACGGCAGCTCCATCGTGCCGCCGAGCGTCGCGCGGTTCGGGCGATCGTTCGGCGACGTGCGCTCCTCGAGGATGCCGTTGCCGGGGTTGAGATAATTCAGCTTGTCGGTCAGCTTCGAGCGCGTGTACGTCGCGATCACCGAGTTGCCGCCGGAGAAGCGCTTCTCGATCCGGATCGATCCGGCATCGTACTTGTCCGATCCCACATACTCCTCGGTGCCCACGCTCAGCGTGCCAGTGCCGGAGACCGCTCCGTTCGCGGCGCCGCCGAGGAATTGCGGATAGGGGCGGAGGAGCTGGCTGCGGGCGATCGTCGTGCCGTTGATCGTCGTGCCCGGAAGCAGACCGGCGAAGGGATTCGGCACGGCCTGGCTGAGGAAGGCTTCCTGCGCGGTGTCGCGGGTGCGTGACGACGAGAGGTACTGGATCGGGATGCCGTTCAACTCGCGCGCGACCGGGAGGTGCTTGCCCCGCGAGCCGACGTAGAAGACTTCGACGACGAATCCGGCGCCGATGTCGCGCTGCGCGCCGATCTGCCAGCGCGTGTAGTACGGCACTTCGCGCTCCGACGGAACGATCGTGCCGAGCGTGAGACCGAGGCCCGTCGCGTAGCCGCGCGAGGCTCCGGCCGGCTGCACCAGCTGGCCGGAGGGAATCGGGTTGGAGAGGTCGGTGAGGAACGTCGCGCCGTTGTTGTCCGTGGTCACGATCGGCGTCGGCTGGGAGAAACCAGTCTGGTTGCCGGCGTCGAAGTAGTAGTCGTAGCTGAAGAGCCCGACGCCGCCGCGGAGCACCGTCTTCTGGCCGAGAAGATAGGAGAACGCGCCGCGGGGCATGAGCTTCGTCAGGTTGTTGTAGAGCGGTCCGTCGGCGAACTCCAGGCCGCCCTTCACCGCGAACGCGCTTGCCGGAATCTCGGCGATGGGATTCGCCGCGTACTTCGCCTGTGCGGCGGCCTCGATGGGACTGGCCACGCCCTTGTTGAAGCCGGCGAGATTGCGGTCGTCGGCTTCGCGCATCGCCTGGTCGTACTCCAGGCGCAGGCCGAGATTCACCGTCAGATTGTTGTTGACGTGCCAGTCGTCCTGGAGGAAGAGCGCGTGCGTGACCTGGCGATAGTCGCCGTCTGCCGCGATCTCGAACTGGCTGGAGGTCGCGCCGGCGCTGGCCACCGTGTTCGTGCCAACGGTCGGCAGGCCGAGAAGGAACTGGGCCCACGACTGCGCGATGTCGTTCAGCGGCGCCGAGTTGTTGAGGCGCGTGTAGGCGCCGTTGAAGTGATAGCGCCCCGCGCCGTACGCGGCGTTGTCGATGTCCCAACGCTGCGACCGCAGCTCGTAGCCGGCGCGCATCGACTGCCCGCGCCAGAGCCAGTCGGCCGTCGGGATGAAGCTGATGTTCGTGAACGGGCGGCTGAAACCGGTGCCGAAATCGGATCGCTGCGCGCCGAGTGAAGCGAGCGTCGAGTTCGAGTTCGTCGTGCTGAAGCCGCCGAACGTGATGAAGGGCAGGTAGTTGTACCCCTCCATCAACTTGACGGCTTCGGGCGAGAAGCCGAGCGAGGCCGGATCGAAGTCGGCGCCCGACTGGCGCCATTCGCCGAACTGCGACCACGCGCCGCGGACGTCGAACACGAGGGAGCTCTGCTGCACCGAGGTGAAGCCGAGGGTCATGCCTTTGTTGCTGCGGTAGTCGAAGCCGTGCGTGACTTCCACGCCGTCGATCGCGCCGCCGTCCGCGTTGGGCGCGCCGAGAGCCCAGTTGTAGCGGTCTTCCTGGCGCTTGTTCCAGTAGCCGTTGACGAAGAGCCGGTTCGAGCCGTTGAAGTTGTGATCGATGCGGCCGAGGACGGCGTCGTAGTCGTAGGGGCGGAGCTGGTTGGTGAAGTAGTTGGCGGCGGTGCCGGGGCGGTTCGGCTCGGGATAGAGAGCGGCGAAGGCGCGGGCAACGCGGTTGATGCGGGACGCCGGGATCTGGTTGCCCGCGAAAGCCGTCCGGGTGAGCGCGCTGCCCGTGGCCGTGAGCGGATCGTAGATCGTCACGTTCGGGAACTCCGAAAAGTCGCCCTGGCGCATCTTCAGCGTCGGCACCGTGTACGTCGCCGGCTCCGGCTGGACGTCTTTCAGGTGCTCGACGGACATCATGAAGAACGTGCGGTCCTGAATGACCGGGCCGGAGAAGGTGGCCGTCATGCGGTCGTACTTGCGCGTCGGCTTCTCGCCGCCGGCGCGCTTGGTGAGGAGCGGCGTGGCGGAGCGGGAGTCGCTGCGGTTGAAGTAGGACGCGCTGCCCTGGAAGTTGTTCGTACCGCTCTTGAGCGCGAGGTTGACCGTGGCGCCGGCGGTGTGGCCCGACTGCGCGTCGAACGCGTTCGTCTGGACCTTGAACTCCGCGATGGCGTCGGAAGGGGGCGAGAAGCCGACGACGCCGTTGTTGTTGCCCGGGCTCGTCGAGTTCGGCGAGACGCGGTTCGGCGCGCCGTCGAGCGTGAACTCGTTGCCGCCCATCGCCCCGTTCGAGACGACGCCGGCCAGGTTGCCGTTGTCCATCGGGCGGGAGAAATGGAGGTCGGACGAGTCGGAGACGCCCGGCGCGAGGCGGGAGAGCATGTACGCGGTGCCGTCGCCGAGGGGCAGGCGGGCGATCTGGTTGCTGTCGATCACCGTGCCGGTCGTCGGCGAAGACGTGTCGAGGATCGGCGCCGCCGCGGTGACGGTCATGACCTCTTTGAGATCGCCCGACTCCATCTTGAAGTCGATGTCGATCGCGTCGCCGACGCGGACGGCGATGTTCGGGCGGACGACCGTCTTGAGCCCTTCCAGCTTCGCCTCGACCGAGTAGGTGCCCGAGATGAGGTGCGAGACCTGGTAGAAGCCTTTCGAGTCGGTGATCGTGGTCGAGGCGACATTGGTCTCGACGTTCGTCACCGTGATCGAGACTCCCGGCAGGACGCCGCCGGTCGCATCGGTCACTTCGCCTTTGATGGTGCCGCGGAAGTCCTGAGCCGCGGCCAGGGGGGAGAAAAGGATGAGCGCGAGGGCGGCGAATGCCGCACACAGCAAGCCGATACGTTCCTTCATGGCGACTACCTCCATGCGACTGGATCGGTAACGGGGATGTGCTGGGGTCCGCGGTGTGTTATATGACCACCGTGATATCTCTGTCAAGATCTTGTATGACCATTTCGAAGCTTTTTCGCCCTGTGACGGTTGTTTTCGCGGCTGCGTTCGCCTTGGAAATGACATCATTGGTAAGACCAATGGAAACGGTTTCGGACCAACCGGTCGTTCTCGAGGTTACGACTCTGGCCTCCTCCGGCCCCGGCTCACTGCGCGCCGCGCTCACCGATCCGCGGCCTCGCCTCGTCGTGTTCGAGGTCGGCGGGGTGATCGATCTCGAAGGGAAACCCATCAGCGTCAAGACGCCGCATCTGACGCTCGCCGGGCAGACCGCGCCCGATCCGGGGATCACGGTGATCCGCGGCGGCGTGAGCGTGCAGACGCATGACGTCTTGATCCAGCACATCGCCGTCCGCCCCGGCGACGGCGGCCCCGCACCGTCGGCACCCGATGCGTTGGGCGTCGTGAACGGCTACGACGTCGTCTTCGAGAACTGCTCGGCGACGTGGGCCGTCGACGAGAACCTCTCCGTCTCCGGCCCGGCCGATGTGGAAGGCGAGGGGAAGACGTCGCATGACGTGACGCTGCGGCGGTGCCTGATCGCCGAGGGGCTTTCGAAGGCTACGCATCCGAAGGGGGAGCATTCGAAGGGGACGCTCGTGCACGACGGCGTGCGCAACGTGACGATCGAGGGATGTCTCTACGCGCACAACCGGGAACGGAACCCGCGGCTGAAGGGCGGCTCGAGCGCGACGGTAATCGATAGCGTGATGTACGACTGGGGCTCGGCGTGCGTCGGCGTCGGGGCTCGGGGGAACGCGAAGATGCTGACGCCCGCGACGGCGGTTCTTGCCGGGAACGTGGCGATCGCCGGGCCGGATACGAAGACGAAGGTGTTCGTGAAGAGTGTGGATCCCGGCGGACGTGTTTTCCTCCGCGACAACCTCGCGTTCGACGTCGACGGAACGCCGCTCCCGCTGACGGACAAGAACGTGACGCTCCTCCCCTCCCCGCCCACCCCGCTGCGCAACTCGCGTCCGCTGGAGGCGATGGCGCGCGTGCTACGGACGGCCGGCTCCCGCCCGGCGCGGCGGGATCCGATCGACGCGCGGATCGTGCAGTCGGTGATCGAGGGGACGGGAGGGTTGGTCGACACGCAAGGTGCCTACCCGGTTCGTGTTGCCACGCGTCGCGTTCTTTCCGTGCCCTCTGGGCCGCTCGCTCGCCAGCGGTTTCTCGACGCTTTCTCCGCTCAGCTCTCTACTGCTGATCTGGACGTGTCCGCGTTGAACGCGAGGCTCGCACGCGGGGATTGAGGATTGAGGATTGAGAATTGAGAAAGCGCTCCGCGTCCGCGTAACTCATCGCATAGCGGAGCTTTCTCAATTCTCAATTCTCAATTCTCAATTCGTGCGCGCGCGTTCGTGCTCCAAAGCGGCGAACGCGAACGGCCCCACACCCTTGGGATCATCATCGCGAATCCGCTCGCGCACGTAGTATTCGTACGTTCCGTCGCGGTAGCGCTCTTTCTCCGGGTCTCCGCCCAATCCTGCGACCTGGCAGACCTTGTGGAGCGTGACCGTTCCATCCGCGTTCGTTTCGACGAGGTTCTTGATGATTCCGTCGAACGCTTTCGTCCCTGCCTTTTTGTAGCTGGCGTCGAGGTAGCCGAGCCGTGTGGCTTTGAGCAGGGCGTCGGCGAACATCGTGCTGACGCTGGCCTCTAAGTAGTTGCCCTCGCGGTTCGGTTGGTCGAGGACTTGCCACCAAAGGCCGGTCTTGGGGTCCTGCACCTTTGTGATGGCTTCGGCGAGGCGGTTCAAGATCGCGAGGAGTTCGCTTCGCCGTGGGTGGTCGAGGGGGATGAAGTCGAGCGTATCGACGAGGCCCATTGCGTACCAGCCCATCGCGCGGCCCCAGAACGCGGGAGATCGTCCGGTCGTGGGGTCGGACCATTTCTGCGCATGGCTCTCGTCCCAGCCGTGGTAGAGCAATCCTGTTTTTTCATCGCGGGCGTGGCGTTCCATGTAGACGTATTGGTTGATCACGTCGTCGAACGCGGCGGGCTCGTGGAACGTCTGTGCGTATTGGGCGAGGAACGGCGCGCCCATGTACAGGCCGTCGAGCCACATCTGATACGGATACCGCTTCTTGTGCCAGAAGCCGCCTTCCTTCGTGCGCGGATGCTCGCGCAACTGGCGGCGTAGCAGCTCGATCGCCTTCCGGTATTTCTCTTTCTTCGTTCGCTCGTACAGCGCGAAGAGCGGTTTGCCGGCGTTGATGCGGTCGATGTTGTACTCCTCGATCTTGTAGCCGCCTTTGATGTTTCCCGCGTCGTCGATCATCGCGTCGTAGTAGCGCTCGACGTACTTCCAATAGCGATCGTCGCCGGTGCGTTGTGCGACTTCCATCACGGCCTTGAGCAGCAATCCGGGCGTGTACTCCCAACGCGGCGCGTCGGTCGCGTCGAGCCAGAGCGGGTCGGGCGTCCTCTTCATGATCGACTCCGCGATGCGCACGGACCATCGCGGCTGCGGGATTGGCAACAAGCCTTCGCGCAGATGCGGAGCGAGCTCGGGGACCGTGCGACGCACTTCGTTCGCCATCAGAGCGCCGAAGAGCGCGGCGCCGTTCTCGTCGAGGTGCGTCTTGTCGAGGGTAGCGTCGGTCTTGAGCGGGCCGAGCGCGGAGCTGATCGGGGCACCGAGTTGGTCGAGCAATTCGATGCTCTTCGCGTGCAGGTCGATCAGCGCCACGTTCTTTTCCTTCGCCACCTGCCTCGTCGCCTCGGCGTGCTCCGTCAAATCCGAGGCGATGCGGCCGTCGCGGAAATTGCGGCGGGTGAGCGGCGTGACGAGGATCGGCGTCGCACCGATCGCCCGCGCTTCGTCGACGTAGCGGGCGAGGTTCGCGCGGAACGTCGGCAGGTCGGTCTCGCGGTCGAGGCCTTTGCCCGGCTGGTCGTTGTGGCCGAACTGGATCAGGATGTGCGTCGGCTTCTCCGCCAGCGCCTTCTCCCACAATCCTTCGTTGCGATAGCTCTTCGTGCTGCGTCCGCCGCGCCCGAGATTCAGAAACGCGGCACTCTCCTTCAAACGCGCGGCGAAACCGTTGCCCCAGCCGGTCGTGGCGGCCATCGTGGAGTCGCCGACGAGCGCGATGCGGACTGCGCGAGCGTCGGTGCGGAACGTCCACTGTTTGCCTTCGACGATGCCGTCCGCCGTGACGCTGTCGACGCGCCACGCGTATTCGCGATTCGGCTCCAGCGGCCCGGTCTCGTAACGCGCTTCGGTCTGTTCGCGCACCTCACGGTCCGCGAAGTGGACGCGATAAGCGCGGGCGTTGCGGCCGCCGGTCCAACGCAACGTGGCGCCGGCTGGATCGGCGAAGCGCCAGCCGTTCTCCGGATTCGGGATCGCCGCGAACGGCAGCACGGCGGGAATCGTCGCCGGGTCCCACTTGCCGGCGAACGTCCATGTCGCCGTCACTTCATCGGCGCGCGGCGCGCCTTCGGCGGTCGCGAGGTTGTCCGCGAGCCAGGCGAAGTCGGCGCCGCCCTCGCGATGCGCGTTCGCGTAGTAATAGCGCTCGCCCCACTGCCGCGGATCGGGCGCCGGCGACGGATAGATCGGCCGATCGGCGACGTTCGGGGAGAGCGTCGCGTCGAGCAGGTAGAACTGCGCATCGCGATGATTGCGCCCCAGCGGCGCGCCGGGCACGCCGTCGAAATGGGAGTTGCGGATGACGAGCTTCTGGTCGCGATCGCGGCTGCCGTCGTGCCAGATGCTCGCCGCGTCGTTGTGGCCGAAGAAGCGGCTGTTCGTGATGTACGCCCAGCCGCGCGGACAGACGAAGTCGACCCACCCTTCAAAATACGAATCGGCCGCGTACGACAGGCCGGTGTCGTGATTCCAGAGGCTGAACGTGTCGCCGCCGTCGGCGATCACGTTCGCGTTCAGAACAGCGATGCGGTTCGCGTCGACCATCGAGCGGATGGCGAACTGATGATCGTGCTCGCCGTTCGTCTTGCCGTAGTCGTTGCGCACCGTGAGGTTCGCGATCGTGATGTCCGTCGCCTGCGGGCCGATGTTGAGGACCGCCGCGCCCCAATCATCGGGATGCGACGCGCGCCAGTTCTTGCGCAGCTCCGCGAACTCGATGCGCGTTTTTTCGCGATCCTCACCCACGAGCGACACGTGGCTCTGCTCGATGCTCACCTTCTCCCGATACACGCCGTTGCGGATGAGGATCGTGCGGTCGTCTTTGTTGTCCGCCGGGATGGCGTCGACCGCTTCCTGGATGGTGCGGAAGTCGCCGCTGCCGTCCTGCGCGACGATGAGGCTCGCGTTCTCCCGCGGCTCGAACGGCTCGATGCGGAAGCCGTCAAAGTCGGCATCGCCTTTCTCCCCTTCCGCGAAGAGCCCGACCTTCGCGCCGATCCACCGCCCCGGCCGCGCGACGAACGCCGGCCCGATCGCGGTGAACTGTTTCCCATCCGTTGCATACGCAAACCGCGCAACCGCCTCGGGTGCGATGGTCACGCGCAGATAGACCGGACCCTTGATCGGGACCGCAGCCTCTTCGCGTTCCGCGCCACCGTCGCGCGCCGTGATGCGCCGCAGCCGCGCGCCCTCGACGGTGAGCGCCGCATAGTCGAGCCCCATCACGACCAGCCCCGCGCGCGCTTCGCGGCCCAGGCGCTGCGCGTCGACCCGCGTCGTCGCGGTGAACGCCGGCGCGGGCAGCTTCTGCAGCAAGAGATTCGTGGCGTTCTGCAGATTGCGCGTGCCCGGAACGGCCTTCAGTCGCAAACGTTCGCCATCGATCTTCAACCACGGCGCTTGCGGATTGCCCTGCCATTGCCAGAGAGACAACGTGGGGGCGGGCTTCAGCCCGCCCCAGGACGGGCTGAAGCCCGTCCTCACGATCGTCGGCGCGCCCTCCTCCCCGATTACCGGCCAGTCGTTTCGCCACGTCAGCGGTTGGCGATGGAGCACCCGCCCGTATGCGCCGCGATCCTGAAAGTGCACGAACCAGTCGCCCACCCACGCGCCCTGATGCGGTCCGTTGATCGACGTCGAGCCCTGCGAGAGCACGACCTTGTCTTCATACGGTCCGAGGAGGTTGCGCGCACGGAGCACCGTTTGCCAGCCGCGTTTCACGCCGCCTGCGGGGGCGAAGATGTAGTACCAGCCGTTCCGTTTGTAGAGCTTCGGCCCCTCGATCGTCGGCTGGCGTTCGCGGCCGTCGAACACGACCGTTCCCTCATCGACCACGCGCCGCCCATCATCGGAAAGGCGGTTGATCGACAGCACGCTCTGGAATCCGGCCCGGGTCTTCGCCCACGCGTGCACGAGCCAGAGCGAGCCGTCGTCGTCCCAGAACGGGCAGGGATCGATCCAACCCTTCGCCTCCTTGACCAGCGTCAGCGGCTCCCACGGCCCGCGCGCGTCCTTCGCCTTCGTCAGATAGATGCCGCGGTCGGGATCGCCGACGAACAGCCAGAACCAGCCGTCGTGATGGCGGAGGCTCGGCGCCCACAGGCCGTTGCCCTGTTGCGCGCGGTCGAAGTCGGGCGGGAGGCGGTCGGCGGCATAGCCGATCAGCGTCCAGTCGACGAGATCGCGCGAATGGAGGATGGGCAGGCCGGGAACGCACTGGAAGCTGGAGGCGACGAGATAGTAGTCGTCGCCGACGCGGATCGCGTCCGGATCGGAGTAGTCTGCGAAGAGCATCGGCTCCGCAGACGCGGCGAAGGCAAAGAGGATGAGGACCAGTGTCATCCTGAGCGAAGCGAAGGATCCGTACCTTCCGGAGCAGTCCGAGATCGGTACGGATCCTTCGCCGTCTCCGCGGCTCAGGATGACACTCATGAGCCGCGAAATAGCAGAAAGGTCATACCAATTCACGCAGAGCAGTGTCGCACCACAGCCGAGCGTGAAGCAAGTACACCTTGGATTGGTCAATCCTGTGGTTGACAATCTGATGGTGATGTAGAGAATTGGTCTAACCACTTGGGAGCCCGCATGACCAGCGAGAAAAAGTCGTTGGAGATCCAGGCCGCTGAACAGGCCGTCGTCCGACACGTCGCCGTCCTCATCGAACAGGGGCGTCTCCGTCCGGGCGATCGTCTCCCCCCCGAGCGCGAGCTCGCGCAGGAGCTCGGCGTGAGCCGACCGACCGTCCGGGCTGGATTGCACGCCCTCGCGGCGATGGGCGTCACCGAATCCCGCCAGGGCGCCGGCACCTTCATCACCGGCGGTCCTCCCCGCCTCGGCGCGGGGCCGCTGAGCTTCCTCGCCGCGTTGCACGGCTTCACCCGCGACGAGATCTTCGAAGCCCGCCGCGTCCTCGAAGTCGGCGCCGTCGGCCTCGCCGCCGAGCACGGGCTCACCGATCGCCTCGCCCCGATGGCCGAGGAGGTGACCGGGATGTTTGCCTCGCTGAGTGATCCGCAGACGTTCCTCGTCCACGACGTCCGCTTCCATCGCGCCGTCGCTGCGGCGGGCGGCAATCCCGTTCTCCTCGCCCTCGTCGAGATGGTCTCGTCGCTCGTTTACGAACAGCGCCGCATGACCGTCGAGCGCGCGCACGACCTCAAGGAGTCGGCGGAGATGCATCGCCGCATCTACCAGGCCATCCGCGACCGCGATCCCGAACGCGCGCGCGCCGAGATGTCCCGCCACCTCGACCTCGCCCGCCAGGCGCAGAACGAGGAGCTCGGCGGCGTGATGCCTTCGAAAGTGATGGAGTCCGCTTGAGCCGGCACGGCCGGCCGCGTTTGTCGGCCAAGCCTTCGCCGCGAGCCGCGGAATGGTGGCCCTTTGGCGAGGAGCGGAGCCGGCACGGCCGGCCGCGTTTGTTGGCCGAGCCTTCACCGCGAGTCGCGGAATGGTGGCTCTTTGGCGAGGAGCGGAGCCGGCCGCGTTTGTCGGCCAAGCCTTCGCCGCGAGCCGCGGAATGGTGGCCCTTTGGCGAGGAGCGGAGCCGGCACGGCCGGCCGCGTTTGATGGCCGAGCCTTCACCGCGAGCCGCGGAATGGTGGCTCTTTGGCGAGGAGCGAAGCCGGCCGCGTTTGTCAGCCCAGCCTTCATCGCGAGCCGCGGAATGGTGGCCCTTTGGCGAGGAGCGGAGCCGGCACGGCCGGCCGCGTTTGTTGGCCGAGCCTTCACCGCGTTTCGCGGGATGGCGGCCCGCTTTCGAGGAGCGAAATGCCAGCTAGCGACGTGACGAAAAGCCCGGCGCTTCCGCTGGAAGGACGTGTGGCCGTGGTGACCGGCGGTACCTCCGGCATCGGCCTCGCGCTCGTCCACGGACTGGCGGAAGCGGGCGCCGACGTCATCCCCATCTCGCGCAAACGCGAACAGGTCGACGCCGCGGCCGCGGACGTCGAAGCGCGCGGCAAACGCACGGCGCGCATCACCGCCGACGTCGGCGACCGCGCCTCGCTCGAGGAAGCGTTGGACAAGGCGATCTGCGCGTTGGGCGGCGTCGACATCCTCGTCAACTGCGCCGGCATCACCAAACGCCGGCCCACGCTCGACGTCAGCGACGAAGAGTGGGCGTCCATCCTGGAGACGAACCTCACCGGCACGTGGCGGGCTTGCCAGGTCTTCGGCCGGCACATGCTGGAGCGCGGCTACGGACGCATCGTCAACATCGGCTCCCTCGCCTCGTTCGTCGGCCTGCTCGAAGTCGCGGCCTACACGGCGAGCAAGGCCGGCGTCGCGGGACTCACGCGCGCGCTCGCCGTCGAATGGGGCTCGCGCGGCGTGAACGTGAATGCGATCGCGCCCGGCGTCTTCCGCACCGCGCTCAACGCCGATCTCCTCGACGGCACGGAGCGGGGGCGCGAGTTCAAGCTGCGCACGCCGCTCAAGCGGTTCGGCCGCGTCGAGGAGCTGGCCGGCGCGTGCGTGTTCCTGGCTTCCGAAGCTGCGGGTTTCGTGAATGGCGAGGTGCTGGCCGTCGATGGCGGCTTCCTCGCCAGCGGCGTCAACCAATAGAAGGCGGACAGCGACATGAAGATCACAGACGTTCGCGTCAGGGATATCCGCTTCCCCACCTCACTCCAGCAGGACGGCTCGGATGCCCTCAACCTCGGCGACTACTCGGCCACCTACGTCACGCTGGAGACGGACGGCGGCCTCGAAGGCGACGGCCTCACGTTCACGAACGGCCGCGGCAACGAGATCTGCGTCGCCGCGGTGCAGGCGCTCGCGCCGCTCGTCATCGGCCGCCGGCTCGACGACATCGTCGCGAACATGCGCGGCTTCTATCGCGACCTCACCGTCGACAAACAGCTGCGCTGGCTCGGCCCGGAGAAAGGCATCCTGCACATGGCCACCGGCGCGGTGATCAACGCCGTGTGGGATCTCTGGGCCCGCCGCGAGCGGAAACCGTTGTGGAAGCTCCTCGTCGACCTTCCACCGGAAGAGCTCGTGGGTGCGATCGACTTCAGCTACATCACCGATGCGCTCACCCCCGAAGACGCGCTCGCGATTCTGCGCAACGCGCAGCAAGGCAAGAAGCAGCGCGAAGAAGAGATGCGCCGCGACGGCTACCCGGCGTACACGACGTCCACCGGCTGGCTCGGATATCCCGACGAGAAAGTGCGCCGCCTCTGCCGCGCCGCCATCAACGATGGCTGGACCGCTTTCAAGATGAAGGTCGGTCCGAACCTCGAGGACAACATCCGCCGCGCCGCGCTGATGCGCGAAGAGATCGGCCCGAACCGCAAGCTGATGATGGACGCGAATCAGTGCTGGGACGTCGGCGAGGCGATCCGGCAGATGAAGGAGCTCGCGCAATTCGACCCGTGGTGGATCGAGGAGCCGACGAGTCCAGACGACGTGTTGGGCCACGCCGCGATCGCGCGCGCCGTCGCGCCGATCGGCGTCGCCACGGGCGAGGTCTGTCAGAACCGCGTGATCTTCAAACAGCTCCTGCAAACCGACGCGATCAAGTTCTTGCAGGTCGACAGCTGCCGCATGGGCGGCGTCAACGAAGCGGTCGCGGTCATCCTCATGGCGGCGAAGTTCGGCATCCCCGTCTGCCCGCATGCGGGCGGCGTCGGCCTCTGCGAATACGTGCAGCACCTCTCGATCTTCGACTACATCGCCGTGAGCGGCAGCCTGGAGGATCGCGTGTGCGAATACGTCGATCACCTCCACGAGCACTTCGTCGATCCCTGCATCATCCGCAACGCGCGTTACGTCGTCCCGACGCGGCCCGGCTACAGCATCACCATCAAGCCGGAGTCGCTCGACACATACGAATACCCGGGCGGCCGGGTGTGGCGCGAGCTGGAGACGGTGGCGTAGATGAGCACTATCGAGTCCGCTCCCGCCGCCGCCTCCGTTCCTCTCGATGCCGCGCCGGTGAAGAGCGGCTCGGTGCGCTGGGTCGTTTGCGCGCTGCTCTTCTTCGCCACCACCATCAACTACGTCGACCGCCAGATCCTCGGCATCCTCGCTCCGACGCTGCAGCACGACATCGGCTGGACCGAGGTGCAGTACGGGTCGATCGTGACCGCTTTCCAGGCTGCTTATGCGTTCGGCCTGCTGCTGGTCGGCCGCTACTTCGACCGCATCGGAACGCGCCGCGGTTACGTCGGCGCGATCGTGTTCTGGAGCCTCGCCGCGATGGGCCACGCGCTCGCGCACACTCCCCTCGGCTTCGGCGTCGCCCGTTTCTTCCTCGGCCTCGGCGAATCCGGCAACTTCCCCGCGGCGATCAAGACCGTGGCCGAGTGGTTCCCGAAGAAGGAGCGCGCGTTTGCCACGGGATTGTTCAACAGCGGGAGCAACGTCGGGGCGATCCTCGCGCCGACGGTCGTGCCCGGCCTCGCGCTCGCCTACGGCTGGCGCTGGGCTTTCATCGCCACCGGCGCGACCGGCTTTCTCTGGCTGATTCTCTGGATCTGGCTGTATGAGCCGCCGGAGAAACATCCGCGCGTGACGGCCGCGGAGCTCGCGTGGATCCACAGCGATCCGGCGGAGTCGGTGACGCCCGTGCCGTGGCTGCGCCTGCTCCGCGTACGTCAGACGTGGGCGTTCGCGATCGGCAAGCTCCTCACCGATCCGATCTGGTGGTTCTATCTCTACTGGGTCGCGAAGTTCCTCAACGAGAAACACGGCGTGACGCTGAGCACCGTCGGCCCGCCGCTGATCGTGATCTATCTCATCGCCGACTTCGGCAGCATCGCCGGCGGCTGGCTCTCGTCGCAGCTTTGCAAACGCGGCTGGAGCATCAACGCGGCGCGGAAGACGACGATGCTCGTGTGCGCGCTCGGCGTGACGCCGATCGTGTTCGCGTCGCGCGTCGAGGGCATGTGGCCGGCGGTGCTGATCATCAGCCTCGCGACGGCCGCGCATCAGGGCTGGAGCGCGAACATGTTCACGATCGCCTCCGACATGTTTCCGCGCCGCGCCGTCGGCTCCGTCGTCGGCATCGGCGGCATGGCCGGCGCGGTCGGCGGGATGTTCATCGCGACGCTCACCGGATTCCTGCTGCAGAAAACCGGCAGCTACGACGTCGTGTTCTTCCTCGCCGGCGCGGCGTACATCGTGGCGCTCGTGATCGTGCAGCTGCTCGCGCCGAAGCTCACGCCGGCGGAGGTCGATGCGTGACGTTCGTCCACGACGACTTCTTGCTGGAGACCGACGTCGCCCGCGATCTCTATCACCGCGCCGTCGCCGACCTGCCAATCATCGACTATCACTGCCATCTGCCCGTCGCGCAGATCGCGTCCGACCATCGCTTCCGCTCGATCACCGAGATCTGGCTGGACGGCGATCACTACAAGTGGCGGGCGATGCGCGCGAACGGCGTCGCGGAGCGGTTGTGCACCGGCGACGCATCGGACTGGGAGAAGTTCGAGGCATGGGCGCGGACGGTGCCGGCGACGCTGCGCAATCCGCTCTATCACTGGACCCACCTCGAGCTGAAGCGCCCGTTCGGCATCACCGATCTGCTCGATGAACGCACCGCGCGTTCGATCTTCGCGTCGTGCAATGAACAGCTGCAGACGCTGACGACGCAAACGCTGCTGCGCGAGTTTCGCGTGGCGGTGGTCTGCACGACGGACGATCCCGCCGACTCGCTCGAGCATCATCACCAGCTCGCCCAACGCGAGAATCCCGACACGCGCGTCGTGCCGACGTGGCGTCCGGACGCGGCGCTCGCGATCGAAGATCCGTCGTCGTTCAATTCGTGGCTCGGGAAACTCGAAGCCACATCGAACGTCTCGATCGCGACGCTCGACCAGCTCTTCGACGCATTGCAAAAACGCCACGCCGCGTTCCACGATGCAGGCTGCCGCGCGTCGGATCACGGGCTGGAGCAGATGTACGCCGAGCCGTACTCCGATCAGGAAGCGGCAGCGACGTTCGATCAGCTCCGCGCCGGCCGCGCCGTCTCGCTCGAATCGGGACGCCGCTACAAGGCCGCGCTGCTGTATCGCTTCGCGGTGATGGATCACGCGCGCGGCTGGGTCCAGCAATATCACCTCGGCGCCCTGCGCAACACGAACACGCGCATGCGCCGACGCCTCGGCGCCGACTCCGGCCTCGACTCGATCGGCGACTTCGAGATGGCCCGCCCCCTCGCGCGTTTCCTCGACCGCCTCGACGCGACCGACCAGCTCGCGCGCACGATCCTCTACAACCTCAACCCGCGCGACAACGAGCTGTTCGCGACGATGATCGGCAACTTTCAGGACGGCTCGATCCCCGGCAAGCTGCAGCACGGCGCGGCGTGGTGGTTCCTCGACCAGAAGGACGGCATCGAGGCCCAGCTGCGCGCGCTGTCGAACATGGGGCTGTTCTCCCGCTTCGTCGGGATGGTCACCGACTCGCGCAGCTTCCTCTCCTACTCGCGCCACGAATACTTTCGCCGCATCGTCTGCAATCTCCTCGGGGACGACGTGCGCCGCGGCCTCCTTCCCGACGACCGCGAGCTGCTCGCACGCGTCGCGCGGGACGTCTCGTTCTTCAACGCCCGCAGCTACCTCGGCCTGGACCTCGGCCGCCTCGGCCGCGACGTATGAGCGTTCTCGACACGTTCCGCCTCGACGGCCAGGTCGCCATCGTGACCGGCGCCTCCCGCGGCCTCGGCGCCGCCATGGCTCTCGCGCTCGCCGAAGCCGGCGCCGACGTCGCTCTCGTGGCCCGCGGCTCCTGCGCTTCCGTCTCCTCCGCAATCGCCGCTCTCGACCGCGCGTCGCTTTCCATCAACGCCGACCTCGCCGACCGCACCGCCCCCACCCGCATCCTCGACGCGACGCTGACACGCTTCGGCAAAGCCGACATCCTCGTGAACAACGCCGGCATCATCCGCCGCGCGAACGCGCTCGAATACTCGGACGAAGATTGGGACGCCGTGCTCGACGTGAACCTCCGCTCCGTCTTCGTCCTCAGCCGCGCTTTCGCGAACGCGCTCGTGCACCGCGCGAGCGGCGGAGGCATCATCAACATCGCGTCGATGCTGTCGTTCCAGGGCGGCATCCGCGTCCCCGCCTACACCGCCGCCAAGAGCGGCCTCGCCGGCCTGACGAAGGCACTCGCGAACGAGCTCGCGCCGCTCGGCATCAACGTGAACGCGATCGCCCCCGGCTACATGGCCACCGAGAACACCGAGGCGCTGCGGACCGACCCGACGCGGAGCCGCGACATCCTCGCCCGCATCCCCGCCGCCCGCTGGGGCACCCCCGAGGATTTGATGGGAGCGGTGGTTTTCCTCGCCTCGCCCGCCTCGGCTTACGTGCACGGCACGACGCTGACCGTGGACGGGGGATGGATGGGCCGGTGACCGCTGGCGCGGAATTGAGAATTGAAAATTGAGAATTGAGAAATTGCTCCGCCGTGCGGAGCTCCTCGTGAACGCGAAGCGCATTCTCAATTCTCAATTCTCAATTCTCAATTTCTGAAACCTCCCCCAACGACCGGTGCCTCCCGCCCATCCATCCGCCAGAATGAGAGCATGCAGTTGCTCGCCCGCTACCTCTCCCGCCAGAAGCGTCTGCTCCTTGCCGCTCTCGTCCTGGCCACCATCAACCAGGTCTTCTCCCTGCTCGATCCGCAGGTCTTTCGGCTGATCGTCGACCGGTATGCGACGAAGATCTCGTCGTTGCCGATGCAGGAGTTCCTCCACGGCGTTTTGCTGCTGCTCCTGGCGTATGTCGGCGTCGCGTTGGTCTCGCGCATCGCCAAGAACTTTCAGGACTACTCGGTCAACGTCATCGCCCAGCGCGTCGGAGCGCAGCTCTACGAGACGAGCGTCTCGCACTCGTTCTCCCTCCCCTACGCCGTCTTCGAAGACCAGCGTTCGGGCGAGATCCTGCAGAAGATGCAGAAGGCGCGGGCGGACGCGCAGTCGCTCATCACGAACTTCATCAACATGGTGTTCATCTCCCTTGTCGGGCTCGTGTTCGTGACGATCTACGCGTTCACCGTCCACTGGTCGATCGGCCTCGTCTACCTCCTCCTGGCGCCGACGCTCGGCGCGCTCATGTTCTACATCAGCCGCCGCATCAAGACGCAGCAGCGGGTGATCGTGACCCAGACCGCGGAGCTTGCCGGCGCCACGACGGAGACGCTGCGCAATGTCGAGCTGGTGAAGTCGCTCGGCCTGGAGCAGCAGGAAATCGCGCGTCTGAACTCCGTCAACGCCCAGATCCTCGACCTCGAGCTGAAGAAAGTCCGCTTCCTCCGCTTCTACTCGTTCCTGCAGGGGACGACGATCAACACGACGCGCGCCGGCCTGCTCTTCCTGATGCTCTGGCTCAACTACCGCCACGCCATCACCCTCGGCCAATTCTTCTCGCTCTTCTTCTATTCGTTCGCCGTCTTCTCCCCGCTCGCCGAGCTCGGGGCGATCATCGCCCAGTACCAGGAGGCGAAGGCGAGCATGGAGAAGCTCGAAGAAGTGCTGGCGATCGAGCCGGCGCCGAAGCCGGCCGAGCCGGTCGCGCTCGGGCAGCTGCAGTCGGTCGATTTCCTCGACGTCTCGTTCACCTATCCGTCCGGAACGGCGCCGTCGTTGATGGACGTCAACCTCCACATCGAGGCCGGCGACACGGTGGCGTTCGTCGGCCCGTCGGGCTCGGGCAAGACGTCGCTCGTGAAGTTGCTCGTCGGGTTGTACCAGCCGACGTCCGGCCAGCTCGCGATCAACGAGACCGACGCCTCGCTCGTCGATCCCGATGCCTTGCGCGGCCGCATCGGGCTCGTCACGCAAGACACGCAGCTCTTCGCCGGCACGATCCGGGAGAACCTCCTCTTCGTGAACCCGCAGGCGACGGACGCCGAATGTCTCGAAGTCCTGCGCCAGGCCTCGGCGTTGCCGATCATCGAACGCGGCGGCAAAGGCCTCGACACGAAGATCGGCGAGGGTGGCATCAAGATCTCCGGCGGCGAACGGCAGCGGCTGGCCATCGCCCGCGCGTTGCTCCGGCAACCGGAGCTGATGATCTTCGACGAGGCGACGTCCAGCCTCGACTCGATCACGGAGAAGGCGATCACCGAGACCATCCGCGCGTTGACGACCGGCCAGCATCGACGCATGACCGTGCTCGTCGCGCATCGCCTCTCCACGATCCAGCACGCGCAGCGCATTTACGTGCTGGCGAAGGGGCGCATCGTGGAGAGCGGCACGCACGCCTCGCTCCTCGCCGACGGCGGCCTCTACGCCGCGTTGTGGCGGGAGCAGAGCGCGCGCAGTGAGACCATGGCCGCATGATGCTTCTCGCCGTCCTCGTCCTCGCCGGCGCCACCGTGATCGACGGCACCGGCGCGCCGTCGCGCAAGGCAGACGTCGTCATCGAAGGCGAGCGCATCGTCTGCGTCGCCGCGCAATGCCCGCGGCCCAAAGATGCCGAAGTGATCGACGCCACGGGAAAGTTCGTGATCCCCGGCCTCGTCGACATGCACGCGCATCTGCTCACCCATCCGTGGGACGAGAAAGGCGATCTCGAGCCGCGTTGGGACCGTCCGTCGGTCAAGCAGATGCTGGCGACGTTCCTCGCGCTCGGCGTCACGACGATCCGCGATCCCGGCTCGGAGACCGGCGACGCGGTGATGATTCGCCGCCAGCTCGCGGAAGGGAAACTCGCCGGCCCGCGCCTCGTCACCGCCGGCCGCATCCTCAATGCGTCGTCGTTCAACCCCGAGCCGTTCGTCACCGTGCGCACCGAAGACGCGGTGCGCGACGAGGTCCGTTGGCAGGCCGCGGCCGGCGTCGACCTCATCAAGGTCTACTCCTCCATGCCGCCGGCCCTCGTCGCCGCCGCCATCGACGAGGCGCACAAGCTCGGCCTCCCAGTCATCGGCCACGTCCAGCGCACCACGTGGACCGAGGCGGCGCGGCTCGGGATCGACGGGCTCGAACATCCTGCGCCTTGGTCGGTCGAATACGTCCGCGACGCCGACCAGGCGTCGTGGCCGGAGAGCATGTTCGGCCGCGTCTACTGGCTGGAGCATCTCGATCCGAAACGCATCGACGAGATGGTCGCGGAGCTCGCGAAGAACCGGGTCGTCGTCGACCCGACGCTGATGGCGATGCACACGAAGTTCTGGGGCGACGACCCGCGCTACACGCAGAATCCCGACAACCAGCTCGCTCCCGAGCGCATCCGCAAAGGGTGGCCGAACGGACGATTCACGAAAGGGTGGACGGCGGAGCAATACGCCGCATCGCAGAAGGCGTGGCCGCTGCTCCTCGCGTTGACGAAGAAGATGTACGACGCCGGCATCCCGCTCGTGGCCGGCACCGACACGCCGACGCCGTGGATCGTCCCCGGCGCGAGCTTGCACGACGAGCTTCGCCTCCTCCACGACGCCGGCATTCCGCCATTGCAGGTGATCAAGATCGCGACGAGCAACGCCGCGCGCGCGATGCGCAAGGAGAACGAGCTCGGCGCGGTGAAGAAGGGCCTCGTCGCCGACCTCGTCGTCCTCGATCGCTCGCCACTCGATGACATTGGAAACACGCGGGCGATCGCGATGGTGATCCAGCGCGGAAAGAGAATTCAAAACGTAGGGCCGGCTCTCCAGCCGGCCCAGTGAAATGCGTCGCGGCGGCAGACGCCGCCGCATCATTCTCGACTGCGGCCGCCGGGAGCCGCTCCCCACATTCCTTGAATTACAATCCTTCCTTCCATGTCACTTCAGGAAGGTGCCCTCCTCGGTCCCTACCGGATCGCGACGCTGCTCGGCGAAGGAGGCATGGGCGCCGTCTACCGCGCCAAAGACACCCGCCTCGGCCGCGACGTCGCGGTCAAAATCCTCACCGCCGTCACGATGGACGACCGCGAGCGCCTCACCCGCTTCGTGCAGGAAGCGCGCGCGACGGGGATGCTCAACCATCCCAACCTCCTCACGATCTACGACATCGGCAACGCGTCCGGTACGCCGTTCATCGTTTCGGAACTGCTGGAAGGCGAGACGCTGCGTGATCGCATCAACCGCGGCGCGGTGCCGTCGCGCAAGGCGGTCGAGCTCGGGCTACAGATGGCCAGCGGCCTCGCGGCGGCGCATGAGAAAGGCGTCGTCCACCGCGACCTCAAACCGGAGAACGTGTTCCTCACCCGCGACCGCCGGGTGAAGATCCTCGACTTCGGCATCGCCAAGCTCAGCTCCCGCCCCGGCAGCGGCGACGGCCCGACGTTCCAGATGGCGGCCACGGAGCCGGGCATGGTCCTCGGCACCGTCGGTTACATGTCGCCCGAGCAGGTGCGCGGCGAAGTCGTCGACCGCCGCAGCGATCTCTTCTCCTTCGGCGCCATCCTCTACGAGATGCTCACCGGCAAACGGGCGTTCCGCCGCGACTCGTCGATCGAGACGCTGAGCGCGATCCTGAAAGAGGAGCCGGAAGACATCTCGGTCGTGATGCCGTCCGTCCCCGCGCCGCTCGAAAAGCTCACCCGCCGTTGCCTGGAGAAAGACCGCGACCAGCGCTTCCAGAGCGCGGGCGATCTCGCCTTCAACCTCGAAACGCTGGCCACGGCCGGCAACCTGACGAACAGCCTCCCGACCTCCGCCCAGCACGCGCCGACGCAGCGCAACTCGGCGATGACCGGCGCGGCGCCGACGCACCTCACGTCCGCGACGCCCCAGACCGTGCAGACGCGCGCCGCCCGCACGTCGGCGATGCCGGCGCTCACGAAGCCGAAGAAACGCGGCGTCTCGCCGCTCCTCATCGCCTTGCTCTTCCTCGCATCCGTCGCCGGCGCCGCGTGGGGCGGCTGGTGGCTTGCGAACCGCGGACATCAGGAGGCCGCCGACGTCTCGTTCAACCGGCTCACTTTCCGCCGAGGAACGTTGCGCGGGGCGCGGTTCGCTCCGGATGGCGACACCATCGTCTACAGCGCCGCGTGGGATGGCCAGGCGCCGGAGGTCTACGTCGGCAACCGCAATTCGCCGGAGGCTCGCACGCTCGGGATTGCCGACGCGGAAGTGATGGCGATCTCGAAGTCGACGGAGCTCGCCGTGCTGCTCCATCGTGACCGCTTCAGCAACCTCGGCACGCTGGCCCGCGTCCCGTTGGCGGGGGGCTCGCCGCGCGAAGTCGCGAATGACGTGCTGCAGGCCGACTGGGCTCCGGACGGCTCGCTGGCGATCATCCGTCAGGTGCGCGGCCGCAATCGCATCGAGCTGCCGATCGGACGCGTGCTCTACGAAACGCCGCATTACCTCAGCGACCTTCGCGTCTCGCCGGACGGCGCGCGTATCGCGTTCATCGAACAGCTGCGCGGACAGTTCGTCGCCGCGACGATGGAGCTCGGCAAGCAGCCGGTCACGATCGGCAACGGCTGGGGACGCGGCGCGAGCGGCCTGGCCTGGGCACCGGGCGGCAAGGAAGTGTGGGTCACGGGAAGCGACAGCGGCGGCCCGCCCGCGCTCTACGCCGTCTCGCTCGACGGCGAGACGCGCCTCGTGAACCGCCTCACCGGCGCGATGAAGCTGTACGACATCTCCCCCGCTGGGCGCACGCTCCTCTCCAACGGCATGCCTCGCGCGGCGTTGCTCTACCAGGCGCCGGGGGAGACGGCGGAACGCGACGTCTCCTGGCTCGACTGGTCGATCCTCACCGACCTCGCGCCGGACGGCCGTTCCATCCTCTTCAACGAAACGCGCGAAGGGGGCGGCGCGCGCAACGCCGTCTTCCTCCGCCGAGCCGGCGAAGCCACCCCCATCCGCCTTGGCGACGGCTTCGGCGACGCGCTCTCGCCCGACGGCAAATGGGTGCTGGCCCACACCGGCGCGAAGCTGTCGCTGTTGCCCACCGGCCCCGGCGACGCGCGCGAGCTGAAGGTCAACGGCACGTTCGACAACGGCGCCG
>JAFAVZ010000393.1 GCA_019242175.1 Acidobacteriota bacterium | reverse complement strand
CGCCGTTCGAGGCGACATCCTGGGCAAGAGAACCGACCGGCCGCAGCACGATGTCGCGCGTTTCGCCGAGCACGCGCGCCCGAACGTCGAATCCCTGCCCGCTGCGGCCGTCGCTCCAAACCGCGAGAAATCCGCGGCCGTCGCTGGCGATCCGCGGACGCGACCGTCCGAAGGGAGCGCGTCCCCGTTCAGCGCTCGCGACCGGCACATCGGCGGCGACGAGGTTCGTGAAAAGAAGGAAGGAGAGAAGGGGAAGCGCGCGAGCCCGGGACATGGATTCGAGATACGCGGCCCGCGCGCCAAACGTCACTTCACCTTCGTGATGTATTTCGCGTCGATCCCGTGGATCCGCATCTCGATCAGCTTCGACACCGGAATCCCGGAGTAGCCGACGTTCTTCAGCTCGCGGATGTACTCGGGCGTCACGCGGTGGATGCGCATCGCCACGAGGTCGTCGGCGGCGACGTTCGTGTAGCCGAGATCGCGGAGGTCGCCGATGAGCTCGGGCGTCACGCGATGGATGCGGAACGCCACGGCGTCGTCGATGGCGAGGTTGTAGCCGAGGTCTTTCATCTTGCCGAGAAAGTCGGGCGTCGCCTTGTGGATGCGCGTCGCCACGAGGTCGTCCATCGACAGCTTCGGATAGCCCGCGGCGCGCATCTGGCGGATGTACTCCGGCGTCACGCGGTGCACGCGCGAGGCGATGAGGTCATCGAAGTCGAGATTGCCGTAGCCGAGGGAACGGAGCTCGTCGAGGAGCTGGGGCGTGACACGGAAGATGCGCATCGACACGTACTGATCGAGCGAGCCGCGATAGCCGGCCGCCTGCATCGAGCGGATGAACTCCGGCGAGACGTCGGTCATCGCCAGCGTGAACAGCGAGTCTTCGTCCCTGCGCTCGTCGCGGTCGAGCGTGACGCCGAGGGATTGGAGCTGATCGAAGTAACGGGCGTTGGGGCGGAAGAGGAAGTGGCCCGCGCCTTCGCGATTGCGGAACACGCCTTCCATCGAGAGCACGCCGGCATCGCGGCGCAGCTCGAACTGCACGGGCGTCTGCGTGGCCGAGGCGATCTGCGACTCGGTCAGGCCGGTGAACTCGTTGAGCGGCATCGAGTGGCCGTGCTGATTGTGCGGGCGGACGAATTGCCAGTTGATCACGCCGTCTTCCTGCGGCGTGGCCGTCCACGAGCCGCGGAGCTCGGCGGCGTGCGCGGTCGCGGGAAGGATGGCGATGAGCAGGAACCAGACGGCGAGGACGAGTACGCGTTGGATGGTCATGAGACGTTCCTCCAGTACGATGTCTTTCGTAGTTTTGAGCAAAAAGAAGGGCCGGCTTTTCTCGCCGGCCCCCGAATCAGTTCTTGTACTTGGCCAGCTCCCGGATGTAGTCGGCGTCGACGCCGCTCGCCGCGAGGCGGATCAGCTCATCGACGGAGAGGTTCTTGTAGCCGGCGTCGGACAGGGAGCGGATGAACTTCACGCTCACGCCCTGGACGCGCAGCGCCACGAGGTCCTTCGCCGAGAGTTTGTCGTAGCCCGCGTCGCGCATCTCGCGCACGTACTTGGGCGAGACGCCTTGCACGCGGAGGGCGATGACGCTGTCCGTGTCGCGGACGTCGACGCCGGCATCGCGCAGGTCGCGGACGTAGTCGGCGCATGCGCCCTGCACGGCGAGAGCGATCACGGTGCTCGCGTCGTTGACGTTGACGCCGGCGTCGCGCAGGTCGCGCACGAACTTCGGCGTCACGCCCTGCACGCGCATGGCGATGATGTGGTCGAGCGGGACGTCGCCGAGGCCCATCTCGCGCATTTGCTGGATGTACTCCGGCGTGACCCCGACGTTGCGGAGCGCGATGAGGTCATCGACGGAGAGCTGCCCGTTCGCGTTGATCTTGCGCGCGGGATGGGCCAGGCGCACCTGCGGAACGGGCGGAACGGACGGGACACGAGGAGCGGGGGAGGCGGCGGGCGCCGGAGTCGCGACCGGCGCCGGCGTTCCGACGGAGATCGCCATCGGGGCGATGGCGATGGCCGGAGCGGGCGTGACGGAGATGACCGGCGTGATGGGCGTCATCGGCGCCATCGGAGCCATCGGCGCGATCACGATGTCGCCGTCGTAGTCGTAATCGTAGTCTTCGTCATCCGCGTTGCTGTCGGCATGCACGTCGACGGTGGAAGACGTCTTCGAGCGCTCGTGATCGGTGACCGTTTCGCGGGTGACGTCGCGGCGCGTGCCGTCGGCCGAAACGACGACGACTTCGTGCGTCGTCGCGTTGCCGTCGCGATAGGTGCGCTCGGTGCGCGTCGGCTTCGCGGACTTCTCCTTGGTGTCGGTCTTTGCCTTCGGCGTTTCGCGCTCGGCGAGAAGCGGGGAGGCGGGGATGGCCAGGAGGACGACGAGCGCGGAGAGCACCGCGGCGCCGGCGGCCCAACGCGACGGAGAGGCGTTCAGGTCGGCGGGGGAGGCGACGAGGCGGCGGATGCGTCCGAGCAGCGAGCCGCCGTTCGCGGCCATCGCCATCGCCGGCGCGCTCGCGCGCAGCTCCTCGAGGCGCGTCAACGCGCGGGCATACTGCAGCGCGTCGCCGCACGTGGCCACGGCGAGGTCGTCGCAGCAGTTCTCCCGTTCGACGCGCACGCGCCGGGACATCCACCACACCGCCGGGTGATAGAACATCAGCGTCTCGACCAGCGACTGCATCAGGTTGACCACGAAGTCGTGGCGGCGGATGTGGGCCAGCTCGTGCGCCAGCACCATCTCCAGCTGTTCGACGGAAAGCCCGGCCAGCGCGCTGGCGGGGACGAGGATCACCGGCCGCAGCCAGCCGATCACGGCCGGTACTTCGACGGCCGCCGATTCCATCAGCTGCACTGCCCGGCGTAGATTCATTGCGGACGCAAGAAATGCGACGGAGCGTTGCCAGGCGAGCGGCGCCGGCTTCGCGGCCCGTTTCGCCAGGCGCATCGCGCGCATCCAGCTGATGCAGAGCCGCAGCGAGAAGAGCGTGACGCCGATGAGCCACACGAGGACGATGCGCGGCAGCCAGGCGCGGGTGATCGTCGCCGCGCGTTGCGTGAGCGGCGCAGGCGTCGGCTCGACCCGGACGTTCGTCACGCTCTCCGGCGTCTCGACGCAGCGCGCCTGCAGTTGCAGCAGCGGCAGCGGCTTGGACGGCGCCTCGTACGAGCGCACCGCCGTCGCGACGAAGAGCACCGGCAGCAACGCGAGCGCCGCGCACGCAGCGGCGTAACGCGCCTGCGCGCTGCGGTTCCGCAGCAGCGCCAGGCCGGCGGCGAGGATCCCGGCCACGAGCGCTCCCTGCCAGAGCAGATGCAGCAAAGCCCAGCCGATCGCCTGAGCCACGGGTGCGGTGAGGAAATCGTTGCCGTTCATCTCACTTCTCTCCTTCCAGCTGATCGAGCATCTCGCGGATCGCGCTCAAGTCTTCGGCGCTCGTCTTGCGCCCCGAGAGGGCCTGCATCACCAGCTTCGCCGGCGAGCCGCCGAACGCGCGGTCGAGGAGGTCGCCCAGGAGCTGGCGCTGGGTGCGCTGCTCGCTGTGCCGCGGCTCGTAGACGTGCGCGCGCTGCGACTCGTCGCGGACGACGAGCCCCTTCTCGGTCATGATCTGCAGGAGCTTGAGGACGGTGGTGTAGCCGGTCGCCTGGGTGCGGCTCAGATCTTCGTGGACGTCCCGGACCGTGCTGGCGCCGCGGTCCCAGAGCACCCGGAGAATGGCCAGCTCGGCATCGGTAGGGCGGGGGACTTGCCTCGTATCGTTCATGGCGGTCTCTCCTCGATACGAGATCACTTTACGAAAGGTTTCGTAACGCGTCAACGAAATTCTTCGTATGTTACGCTCGCCAGGCTCGACCGAAGAGAGGAGAGACACCCGTATGGCAGACGATCCGAGCCAGACGACCGACCAGAAAACGACCGCGATGCTCCAGGCGTTCGCGGAGCTCGACACCCCGGCCCAGCAACAACGCGACGCCGTCACGGCCTGCCTGCTCGCCGGCCTGGCGTTCATCGGGATCGACGCCACCCAGACGACGATCATCGCCTTCAGCGCGATCAACAACGATCAGCTGTGCGTCGAGCTGGCCCACTCCATCGAGACCTGCCTGACGAACAAGGGCTACGGCATCCGCGCGCTCTCCAGCCCGTTCATCCAGCTCCGCGCGGCCGGTACGCAGATGTCGATCGACAACCTCGTCAGCGCGCTCGTCTCCTTCTCCTGGCTGCTGGTGCCGGCGGGAGGAGCGCAGTGAAGCGAGCGTTGCTCCTCGTATTGCTCGCTCTCCCGCTCGCGGCGCAAACGGCTCCCGCGCCGCCGCCCGGCTGCGCGCCGACGCTCGCGTACAACGCCGGCACGTTGCAGTGGTCCGTCGACTTCGTCGGCTGCAACCCGGCGCCGACGTTCACCGCCGGCGACCAGGTGACGCTGATCATCGGCGCCGCGAAGTGCACCGGCACGGTGACGCGCTACGACCCGGCGTTCCCGCCCATCGCCGCCGCCGTCACGTTCTCCGTGCCGCAGGCGTGCTCGCCGACCGAAACGTACGCCGCGATGACGGCGCAGTTGATCACCGCCAGCTCGACCACGAACCTGAAGATGATCAACGCGCTGAACCAGTTTGCCCAGACGCTGAGCGTCGGCCCGGTCACGACCGGCGATCAGTTGGGCAACGGCAACAACGCCGCCACGTCTTCGCAGGCCTATCAGCTCCAGTACGACGTCACGTTCATCAAAGTCCCGCCGTTCGTCCCGACGCCGAACCTGCCGTTCTTCGCCCGCCTCGAGCGCCAGTTCCAGCTCTCGATCAACACGACCGATCAGGAGAAGGGCTTCATCGACGACAACAGCATCACCGGCGGCCTGTTCATGCCCCGCATCTCCGCCGGCAATCTGCTCGCGCAGGGAAAGATCGGCGCCCAAATCAACTACGAGCGAGCCATCCACACCTCGGACAGCAATTTCGACGCGACGGCCACGGTCGAAGGCCTGATCCCCGCGCTGCAGAGCATCAACCTGATGTCGAGCGCGACGCGCCGCGGCTCGCCGCTCGCGCTGGCGTTCTCGTACGGCTTGCGCCGGAAGCACGCCGGCAACACGGACGACAACGGCCGGATGTTCAGCGGCACGGCGCTCTATCACCTGTTCGCCGGCGACCAGTATCAGGTCGATCTCTCCGCGACGACGACGTGGAACGACGTCGACAACCTGCCCGCCGGCACATCGCGCACGCAGCACAACTTCAAGGCGCAGGTCTGGTACGCGCCGAGCGCCTCGTCGAACTTCAAGGTGACGACGTCGTTCTCGAACGGCTCGTTCGGCCCGGTGCTGGCGAAGCTGCGCCAGTACTTCGTCGGCGTCGCGTTGTCGAACATCTCGTCGTCGGTGACGACGCCTACTACGCCGCCGAAGTGACGGCCTTGTCCGGCATGACGAACACGCGGCGCGCAAGCTCCGAGGAGAGCGTTTCGGGCTTGTAGTAGTCGTCGAGCAGGGAAGGCTTCCAGCGGAAGAGATCGGGATTCGCGCGGCGGAAGGCGTCGAAGTCCGCCGCGTCGCCGCGCGCCATGCGTTCGCGGATCAGGAGCAGGTACGCCCACGTGATCGTCTCGTGATACAGCCCGGCGCTGCCGAGGCTCCTCGCGAACCGTTTCAACCCCTCGACGAATCGCGTCAGCGCCTCGGCCGGCTCGTGCTCGCGGAGATAGAGGAACGCGAGCCGGACGTGATCCGCATGATGAAACTCGCCCGGCGGCAACGTACACGCCTCGAATGCCTCGAGAAACTCGCGATCACTTCGCACGACGCTTCCCCTCCTTCAGCTGATGGCTGGCCGAGGCGTCGAGGTCGAGGTGATAGACCTGTTTGAGCTCCTCGATCTTGCGCAAGGAGACCGCCCCAAACGGCGCCTTCCCCTCGAACGCGTGCAGAACGATGCCTTCCAAAAGGTCGCCGAGGGAAAGGTCGTGGTATTCGGCAAGGCCCTTCAGGACCTTGAGGATGCGCTTCTCCATCCGGACGCCGGTCTGGACACGTTCGACTTCGATCATGGTACAAATGTACCACGGTATTCGAACAATCAAAATGTAGGGCCGGCTCTCCAGCCGGCCCAATATCGACGCTGGGCCGGCTGGAGAGCCGGCCCTACATTTGTTTGTGGTTCCCTAGCTCCGAGCGACTTTGTGCACTTCCGACGCGAGCACCGCCGGGTCGATCGGCTTCGGCAGGTACGCATGGTAGCCGGCGGCGAGCGCGCGGTCGCGGTCGTTCGTCGCGGCGTACGCGGTGAGCGCGATCGCGCCGATGCGGCGGATGCGTTCCTCGCCGAGGCGGATGCGGCGGATCAGCGAGTAGCCGTCTTCGCCTGGCAACCCGATGTCGCTCACCACCACGTGGAAATCGCCGGCGGCGAGCGCGCGTAGCGCTTCCTCCGCACTCGGGACGGCGACGGCCGACGCCCCGAACTGGCGCAGTGCCACGCCGAGCATCGTGCGCGTCGCGTCCTCGTCTTCCACGATCAGCACGCGCAGGTCGCGGAGCAGCGCGGCGGCGGTGTGGCGTCCGGAGCTGCGCGCGGACCGGGACGGCGCGGACAGCAGCGGCAGCAGCACGGTGAATGTCGAGCCGCGATCGGGGCCGGCGCTCTCCGCGATCATGCGTCCGCCGTGCAGCTCCACCAGATTGCGCGCGATGGAGAGACCGAGGCCGAGGCCGGAGTGGCGGCGGTTCATGCCCGATTCGCCCTGGCGGAAGCGTTCGAACACGAACGGCAGGAACTCGGGCGGGATGCCCTCGCCGTCGTCGCTGACGGCGATGCGCACCGTAGCAGCATCCGCTTGATCGAGCGTGATGCGCACCCGCCCGCGGCGTGGTGTGAACTTCACCGCGTTCGAGAGCAGGTTCCAGAGCACCTGCTGCATCCGGGAAGGATCGCCGTTCACGCGCACATCCTCGGCCTGCAGGTCGACGTCGACCACGATCTGCTTCGCATCGGCGGCGGAGCGCACGGTCTCCAGCGCCGCGAGGATCGGGTCGGCGACGCGCACCGGTTGCAGCGAGATCTGCATCTTGCCGGTCACGATGCGGGAGACGTCGAGGATGTCGTCGATCAGCCGCGCCTGCGCCTGCGTGCTCTGCGCGATCGTCTCCAGCGCCGCCTTCAGCGTCTCCTCGGAGAGCCCGCCCATGCGGATCATCGACGACCAGCCGAGCGTCGCCGTCATCGGCGTCCGCAGCTCGTGCGAGAGCGTGGCGAGGAAGTCGTCCTTCGCCCGGTTCGCACTCTCCAGGTGTTGATAGAGACGCGCGTTGTCGGCGGCCATCGCGGCGCGGCGGCCGAGGTCTTCGGCAGTACGGATGGCTGTCTCGTCGAACTGCCGGCCGGACGACGCCGATTGCACGAACGACAGGGCGCCGAGCGTCCGGCCGCGCGCGACGAGCGGCACGCTGAGCGCGTGGCCGAAGCCGCAGCTGAGCAGCATCCGCAGATGCTCCTCGTCGTTCGTGAAGCTGCGCAACCGCTCCTCGGTCACCACGAACAGCTCCGGCTTTCCGGTTTGAATCGCGCGACTCGGCCCGGTCCGCGGAGAGTTGAGCGTGGGAAACCGGCGCTCCGTTTCCATCGCGAGCGCGGCGAGCTCCGGGTCGGAATGCTTCACGGCGATCCGATGCACGGCGTTGCCCTCGTCGACGAGATCGATGAAGCACCAGTCGGAGAACTGCGGAACCGCGATCTCCGCGATCGAGGAGAGCGTGCGGTCGAAGTCGAGCGATGCGGCCAGCAGCTCCGAGGCTTGCAAGAGAAACGAGGCCGTCGCGCCGGCCTGTTGCTCGCGTTCGAGCAGATCCGCGACCTCGTCCTCGGAGCGGCGCTGATCGGTGATGTCTCTTTGCGTGCCCCACGCGCGGACGATGAGCCCGTTCTCGATGATGCCGATCAGGTTGTTGACGAAGTGCTTCGTGTTGCCGTCGCGATCGACCTCCGTCGACTCCGCGTCGGTGAGGCGATAGCCGGAGGCGATGAACGCCCGCAGGTACTCGACGTTCTTCGGATCGTCGCGAATGAGCAGATCGCCGAGACGCGCGCCGAACAGCTCTTCGCCACGCTGGAACCCGTACATCGTGGCCATCGCGTCGTTGCACTCGGCGAGGAAGCCGTACTGGTAGCAGAGATCGATTTGCTCATCAGGAGAGAGCGACGTCGGAATGGGTTGATCCAGTTCGAAGCGCCAGATCGCCTCGGTCGTATTGGCCATGAAGGCGCGGTAGCGCTCATCCGACTCGCGCAACGCGCGATTCAGATCCTCGCGCGGCTCGAGGATTCGCGCGACGCAGCAGTGCAGGCCGGGGATGAAGTTCGCGCGCGAGCGCCATTCGAGGCTGTGCGTCGTTCCATCCATCGAACGGATCGGAAACTCCACCGCGAGCTCGCCGTTATCTTTCATCTGCTGAAAGCCGGCGAGCGCCTCGGCCATGCGGTCGGGAGGGATGAACTCGGTGAAGTGGCGGCCGAGAAGCTGATCGCACTCTGCGCCGAGGATGCGGCACATCGTCGGGTTGAGCTCGACGTAACGGCCGCCTTCGTCGACGATCATGACGCCGTCTGGCGTTGCATCGAAGAACGCCTTGTAGAGTGCGTCAGCGCCGATTTGCATGAAGTGAGAATTCTAAGCGCGGAGCATCCCGTCGAGCAGTTCGTCTTTCTCCGACCACAGCTTCTCGATCCACTGCTTGAACTCGCGGACCGTGCCGGGCTGGATCACCGACTCGCTCAGGAACTCCGGCGGAACCGGGATGCGCCGAACGTTGACGGAGATGCGCGGCACACGTCCGGTGACGAACTGCCAGAACGTGACCTCGTGACCAGGGTAGGCGATGGTCGCGTCGAGGAACGCGTCGAGCTGCTCGCCGAGGGAGGCGAAGACGAAGGCGATGCCGCCTACACGCGGGCGGAGGAGATGGCGATACGGCGACTCCGCGTGCTTTTCCTTCGAGAAGCGCGTGCCTTCCATGAAGTTGAGAATCGCGACCGGGATGTCGCGGTAACGGCGGCAGGCGCGGCGCGTGGTCTCGAGATCGGCGCCGCGTTTCTCCGGATGCTTCGCCAGGTACTCGGGCGAGTAGCGTTTCATGAACGGGAAGTCGAGCGCCCAGCACGCCTGTCCGGCGATCGGCACCCAGATCAGCACCTGCTTCAGGAAGAAGCGGAGGACCGCCGCGTGGCCGTGGAAGATGCGGAAGAGGACGAAGATGTCGACCCACGAGATGTGGTTGCTGACGATGAGGTAGTGGCGGTCGTAGGACATGTCCTCGACACCTTCCACATCCCACTGCGTCGGCAACATCAGGCGGAAGATCCAGTTGTTGCCCGCGACCCAGCGCTCGGCGAACCAGGAAGTGCCCTTCACGATGCGGCTGCGAAAGCGCGTGCGGTCGAAGACGAACCGGACGAGCCCGCCGAGCATCACCGGCGTTCCCCAGAGGAAGAGATTGACGGCCATCATCAGGATGATGGTGACTCCGCGAAGGCTCCTCATCGCAGGACGCTCACCAGCCGCGCGACGCCGGTCAGCGCCGCGGCCACGAAGAACGCGAAGAGTCCCGCGCGCCAGTCGAGCTCCTTCCAGCCGCCGAAGTCGCGGGCCGTGGCGGCGAGGCCGCCGAGGAAGCCGCCGACGATGCCGAAGAGGATTTCCGGGAGAGGGTTCTGCGGACGCCCGAGCGGAACGATCCTCGCAAGGATCACCGCCGCGACGCCTGCCGCCAGCCAGAGCGCAAGTCCCATCGGCGCAGTATTATGAGCCCGGCGGCGCCGGTTAGCATGGCTTTCGCATCAGGCCGTCAGAGGAGACGATCATGCAGGTGCAATCCACCCAGTCGCAGAACCTAAACAAGATCCTGGCGATCGAAGACGATCCCGAAGTTCTGCACCTCTACAAGTCCTATCTGCAGAAGCGAGGCTACGAGGTACTCTCCGCCTCGGGCGCGGTGGAAGGGATGACCATCCTGCAGAGCAATCCCGACACGAAGCTCATCCTGCTCGACCTGAATCTGCCAGGGATGAGCGGGGAGGAGTGGATCGCCTGGTACCTGGCGCAGGGGAAACAGACGCCAGTCGTCGTCGCCTCAGGAAAGGGCGACATCCTGACCATCACCAAAGGGAACAACATGACGGCCGCACTCACGAAGCCCTTCCACATGGAGGAACTGCAGGAGCTGATCGAAGTGCTGCTCGCAGACGACTGGCACGATCAGGTGAGCGTCGACAAGAAGATGCACTAGCCGGCACGGCCGGCGGCGTTGGTTGGCCAAGCCTCGGCCGACGAACGCGTATGTAGGGAGGTTTCTCGGAACGCGAAGGCTCGCCGAGGCTTGGCCAGTCAGCGCAGCGGGCCGGGCCCGCCGCCGTCGTTGGTTGGCCAAGCCTCGGCCGACGAACGCGTACGTAGGGGGGGTTCTCGGAACGCGAAGGCTCGCCGAGGCTTGGCCAGTCAGCGCAGCAGGCCGGGCCTGCGCCGTCGTTGGTTGGCCAAGCCTCGGCCGACGAACGCGTACGTAGGGAGGTTTCTCGGAACACGAAGGATCGCCGAGGCTTGGCCAGTCAGCGTAGCGGGCCGGGCCCGCCGCCGTCGTTGGTTGGCCAGGCCTCGGCCGACGAACGCGTACGTAGGAGGTTTCTCGGAACGCGAAGGCTCGCCGAGGCTTGGCCAGTCAGCGCAGCGGGCCGGGCCCGCCGCCGTCGTTGCCGATGGCTTCGACGGGGCAGTTATCCATCGCGTCTTTGGACAGCGTCTCTTCCTCATCCGTTTCGGGCTGCTTGAAAACGAAGGAGAAGCCCTCTTCGTCGTTTCGCATGAAATTCGCGGGCGCTGTCTCGCGACAGAGATCGCAATCGATGCATTGAGTGTCGACGTAATAGCGGCCCGAGGGCTGGCCGGGAACTTTATCGTTTGGGTCTGCCATGCCGATCTACAAGTGACTTTGCAAAATAGTATCGCTCTCATCAAGGCCGGCGCGAACGTCAAGCCTCGTCAATGCTTGGCAACCAGCGCAGCGGGCCGTGCCCGCAAGGGCGCGCATTCTACGAGATTGAAGGAGGAAGCATGAAGCGGATTTTTGTCATCATCGCACTGACCTTCGGCGCCACGGTGGCGCTGGCCCAGCAATCGGGGACGAATCCCCCGCGCGATTCCGCATGGTTCGAAACGATCAGCGTCACCGGCACCGGTAAGGCAACGCTCACACCCGATCGCGTGACGTTCACCGTCGGCGTGCAGACCATCTCGCCGACCGTCGAAGAAGCGGTCAACGAGAACAACGCGAAAGTCGCCGCGACCGTCGCCGCGCTGAAGAAGGCGGGCGCGAAAGACACCGAGATCCAAACCTCGAACTTCTCGATCTTCCCCCAGCAGGACTACTCCCAGCAGCAGGCCGGCAAACTGCCGCGCATCATCGGCTACCAGGTCTCCAACAACATCACCGTGACGAAAGACGACACTGCGTCGGCGGGCAAGCTGCTCCAGGTCGGCATCGCGAACGGCGTCAACCAGTCGTCCGGTCTCAACTTCCTCGTCTCGAATCCGACCCGCGGCCGCGATCAGGGGCTGAAGGCGGCGTTCGACGACGCCCGGGCCAAGGCCACGCTCCTCGCCCAGGCCGCCGGCCGTTCCCTCGGCCGCGCGCTCACGATCACCGAAGGCGGCGCGCAGGTGCCGAATCCGCGGCCTCCCATGCCGATGTACGCGAAGGCGGCGGCGATGGACATGGTCTCCGAGGTTCCGGTGGAGAGCGGGACGCAGGAGCTCAGCTATACGGTCTCTGTTTTGTTCGAATTGCGCTGATCTGGGCATTCGCATTGCAACTACAAATAATCACCGGCGACCTGCCGGCAACCAAACGAAAGGGAGGTTGATGCATGGAAACCCGTGATAAAGACAAACTGAATCAGAACCAGAACAACAACACTTCCTCGACTCCGAGCAATGATGTGAATCGCAAGACCTCGCAGGACCTCGGCCGTACCCAGAGTGGATCGAATGCCGAGTTCGGCGAGAACATCGGTCGTTCCGACAAGTTCCAGGACGAGCCGAACCGGAAGCCGCAGTCCGACTCGGGCAGCATGGGCGGTGGCAACAGAAGCAATCTCGAGAGCGATGTGAACGACAACGACAGCAACGTGGGCCGTCACTGACGCGTCCAGCAACAGATTCGAGAGTACGAAGGACCGGCGCGAGCCGGTCCTTTTCATTATCATCGGGACTCTCCGATGGACGACATCATCATCCGCGCCGCGACCGCGGCCGACCTCGACCACATCCGGCAGTTGCTCGTCGAGAACCGGCTGCCGACGGCGGGCGTCGACGACCACTGGCGCACGTTCATCGTGGCCATCGACGGCACGCGCCTCGTCGCATGCGGCGGCGCCGAGGCTTACCAGTTTGCGGCTTTGATCCGCTCCGTCGCCGTCGAGACCGAGTACCGCAGCCAGGGTCTCGGCCGGCGCATCGTTCGCCAACTCCTGGATCGTCTCGCCTCGCGCGGCCTGCGCGAGTTCTATCTCCTCACCACGAATGCCGAGGCTTATTTTCGGCGGCGGGGGTTCAAGACGATCGATCGCGATGAAGTGCATCCGCAGCTCCTCTCGTCCCACGAGCTGCAGGATGCCTGTCCGGAGGATGCCGTCTGCATGCGGCTGGTGATGCTGTCCTGATGCGAGTCTTCGACGTTCACATTCACGTGCAACCCTGGGAGATGGTGGCGCCGGACGCGTTGGCGATGGTCGACGATCCGTCGCACGCCGGCGCGAAAGACATCGTGTCTTCGCCGGAAAACGTGCTCCGTTTTCTCGACGAGCACGAGATCGAGCGCGCGTGCTGCATCAATTACGTCTCGCCGGACGTGATGGGCTTCACGCGCGAGGTCAACGACTGGATCGCGAGCTTCACGCGCGATCATCGCGATCGTTTGTTACCGGTCGGCTCGGTGAATCCGCTGCACGAATTGAAAGTGCATCAGGAGATCCGCCGCGTGCTCGACCTCGGCATCCGCATGATCAAGATCCATCCGCCGCATCAGCTGTTCGCGCCGAATGCTTATCGGCACGAGCTGTGGCAACTGGCGGAGATCTACCGGGAGTGCGAGACTCGCGGCGTGCCGGTGATGTTCCACACCGGAACGAGCGTGTTCCCGAAGGCGCGGAACATCTTCGCCGACCCGATGCCGATCGACGACGTCGCGATCGACTTCCCGAAACTGAAGATCATCCTCGCGCACGCCGGCCGCCCGCTCTACGGCGAGACGGCGTTCTTCCTGATGCGCCGCCACGCGAACGTGTACATCGACCTGTCCGGCATCCCGCCGAAGTCGCTGCCGCGCTATTTCCCGCGCCTCGCGGACGTGGCGGACAAGGCGCTGTGGGGAACGGACTGGCCGTCGCCGGGCGTGGTCTCGCCGAAGAAGAACGTCGCGGACTTCCGGGCGCTGAACCTCGGCGAAGAGGCGGAAAAGAAGATTCTGTGGGAGAACGCGGCGCGGATCTTCGAATCGTGACGGACGTGGGAACGGGCTTCAGCCCGTTCCGGAACCGGCTGAAGCCGGTTCCCACATTTCAGCGCACCCTTGACGCCCACTTTCTCGAGCGCCTCGAACGAGCCGACGTCCGACCAGCCGAATTCGCCGCGCACCGTCGCGACGTGCGCCGCTTTCTCCATCAACGCGTAGTCGATCGAGATCGCGCGCGCCTCGCCGTATGCGTCGCGCGTGACGAGCGCGATGTCCGGCGCATGCGCGGCGAGCTCGTGGCGGAAGACGGAGTTGCGCCACACGAACATGCCGGCGTTCCAGGTGAAGTACCCGAGGCGGACGAATTCTTCGGCGCGCTCGCGGTCGGGTTTTTCGACGAAGCGTACGACGCGCAACACGCCCGGCTCCAGCGCCGCGCCGAGCTCGAGATAGCCGTACTCGGTATTCGGCTCCGCCGGCGTGATGCTGATCGTCATCAGATACTCGTTCGTCTCGGCGAACTCGTATGCGCGCTCGAGGACGCCGAGAAATGCCGGCTCGTCGCCGATGTAGTGGTCGGAGGCGAGGCACGCGATCGCCGTCTCTTCGCCGAGCTTGGCGGCGATGGTGAAGCAGGCGAGGGCCAACGCCGGCGCGGTGTTGCGTCGCGACGGCTCGGTGATGACGTTGTCCGGCGGCAGCGCCGGCAAATGCTCGAGCGTCTTGTCGCGATAGCGGTCGTTCGTCGAGACGAAGATGTTCGCCGGATCGACGATCTGCGCCACGCGGGCGTACGTCAGCTGGATCAACGAACGCCCGTCGAACAGCGGCAGGAACTGCTTCGGGTTCTCCTCGGAGCTGAGCGGCTGGAGGCGCGTACCGGCGCCGCCGGCGAGGATCAACGCGGCGCGCGTCAAACGAGCGCTCCGGAGGCTTCGACCGCGGTCGGCTTCGCCGCGCCGGAAGCGGCGGCAGGCTTGCGGCCGATCGCGATCAGGCTGAGACCCGTCGACGGATGGGCGCCTTCCATGCTCTTCAGCAGCGGCACCATCCGGTCGAAGACATTCGACTGCATCGACGGCAGTCCGCGACGGCCGAAGACTTTCGAGTTGAAGTACCAGGCGAGCTTCGCGATGCGGTTCTGGTAGCCGACGTCTTCGATCTCGAAGCCGGCGGACTTCAGCTTCTCGACCAGCTCGTCGCGGTCGTAACGGCGCTGGTGGCCGACGCCTTTGTCCAGCGAGCCGAAGAGATCGTGGCCGGCGGGAACGAAGACGACGACGCGCCCGCCCGGCTGCAGCAACTGATGCACGCGCTTGAGCGCCGCGACGTCGTCCGCCGTGTGCTCGAGCACGTTGATGCACGTCACGGTGTCGAAGCCGTAGCGGGCGAGATCGAGGTTGTCGTCGGTATCGAGATCGAGCTTCTCGATGATGATGCCCGGCTTGCGCCGGAAGCGGTTGCGCAGGCGATCGAGGTACGGCGTCTCGCGATCCGTCGCGACGATCAATTCGCGGCCGTAGAGGAAACGGGTCATCGTCCCCGAGCCGGCACCGACTTCCAGCACGCGCTGGCCGACGTACGGCCGGATGCGCTCCCAAACCCAGCGGTTGTAGCGGCCGAGGCGCGAGCGGCGGCGCAACGTTTTGAAGCCGGCCGGTTCGTTCGCGGGATCGTCGAACAGTCCGTACTTGAGA
>JAFAVZ010000275.1 GCA_019242175.1 Acidobacteriota bacterium | reverse complement strand
TCGAGTGCCGCGCCGACGCCGAACGGCAACTGGTTGACGTGAATGCCCGAGATCAGGAACTCAGGCAGCACGCAAACCGCGGCCAGATAGATCGAGCCGACGAACGTGATGCGCGTGAGCACGCGGTCGATGTAGTCGGACGTCTTCTTGCCGGGGCGAATGCCCGGGATGAAGCCGCCGTACTTCCGCATGTTGTCAGCCGTGTCGACCGGATTGAAGACGATCGACGTGTAGAAGTAGCCGAAGAAGATGATGCCGATGACCTGCAGCAGGTAATACAGAGGCTCACCGACGCGCATCTGGTTGCCGATGGCCTGCGCCCACGGCGTCTTGATCATCGTCGCGAGCGTCTGCGGGATCACGAGGATCGACGACGCGAAGATGACCGGGATGACGCCCGCGGTGTTCACGCGGAGCGGCAGGTACGTGTTCGCGCCGCCGTAGACCTTGCGGGCGACGACGCGCTTCGCGTACTGCACGGGGATGCGGCGCTGCGCCCGTTCCATGAAGACGACGAACGCGACCACGAGGACCATGAAGACCACGAGGAACAGCATCGCGAACAGGTTGCGCTGTCCGGTGCGGATGTCCTCAACGAGGCCGAGCGCTGCCGACGGCAGGCTGACCACGATGCCGGCGAAGATGATGAGCGAGATGCCGTTGCCGATGCCGCGCTCGGAGATCTGCTCGCCGAGCCACATGATGAACGACGTTCCCGTCGTCAGCGTGAGTACCGTCATGATCGGGAAGCCGAGACCCCAGAGCGAATCCTGAACGCTCGCCGGAACGAGCGGCGCTCCACCCGGTGCTGCCTGCGCCTTGAGCCAGAACGCCACGCCGAGCGACTGGATGATCGACAGAGCGATCGTGCCGTAGCGCGTGTACTGGTTGATCTTCCGGCGGCCCATCTCACCCTCTTTCGAGAGCTTCTCGAGGTAGGGCCAAACGACCGTGAGGAGCTGGAGAATGATCGACGCCGAGATGTACGGCATGATGCCGAGGGCGAAGACCGAGAGGCGGCGCAGCGCGCCGCCGGAGAAGAGGTCGAGGAAGCCGAAGACGCCGCCCTGCATCGCCTTGAAGAACTCGGACAGCGCGATCGGGTCGACGCCCGGAGTCGGGATGTGCGATCCGAGGCGATACACGGCCAACAGCGCAAACGTGTAGAAGATCCGCTTGCGCAGGTCCGGAATGGCGAAGATGTTGCGCAGTGTCTCGAGCAGATTCACTTAGGCGATCTCCTGGACGGTACCGCCCGCCGCTTCGATGCCCTTACGAGCCGACTCGGAGAACTTGTGCGCGACCACGGTGAGCTTCTTCGTGAGGCTGCCCGTGCCGAGGACCTTGAGGCCGTCGTTGTGGCCCTTGATCAGGCCCGCCTGGCGGAGAGCCGCCTCGTCGACGGTCGCGCCGTTGTCGAAACGCTCCAGATCGGCCAGGTTCACGACCGCGAGCTCTTTCTTGAAGATGTTGGTGAAGCCGCGCTTCGGGAGACGGCGGTGGAGCGGCATCTGGCCGCCCTCGAAGCCGCGCTTGGAGGTATAGCCGGAGCGCGACTTCTGCCCCTTCTCACCGCGCGCGGACGTCTTGCCGTGGCCGGAGCCCGGACCGCGCCCCACACGCTTCTTCGCGTGGCGGGCGCCTTTTTTCGGTTTCAGCTTACTCAGTTCCATGATTGACCTCGCCTTACTCCACGACTTCCACGAGGTGCGGGATCTTCGCGATCATTCCCCGCACTTCCTTCGTGTCCGCCCGTTCGGCGACGCGGTTCATCTTGCCCAGGCCGAGGGCCTTGAGCGTCTCGCGCATCGCGACGGGGCAGCCGATTCCGGAGCGGATCTGGCGGACGCGAAGGGTCTTCGCGCCGCTCTCGTTGTTCTTCTTCGCCGGGCTCATTCCGCGGCCTCCGGAGCACTATTCGCCTCGGCGCTGCCGCGCAGGGCGTTGTACTGCTCCTCGCTCCGAAGCTGCTTGAGCGCTTCGAAGGTGGCCTTGACGACGTTGTGCGGATTGGCCGTGCCGAGCGACTTGGTCAGGATGTTCTGGATGCCCGCAGACTCCAGGATGGCCCGGACCGGACCGCCGGCGATGACGCCCGTGCCTTCCGAAGCCGGCTTGAGGAGAACGCGGCCGGCGCCGTAGTGGCCGAGCGACGCGTGCGGAATCGTCGTGCCGGTCATCGAGACGCTGATCATGTTCTTCTTCGCGATCTCGATGCCCTTCTTGATGGCGGCCGGCACTTCCTTCGCCTTGCCCGAGCCGAAGCCGACCCGGCCCTTGCCGTCACCGACGACGACGAGCGCGCTGAAGCTGAAGTTCTTGCCGCCCTTGACGACCTTGGTCACGCGGTTGATGTGGACGACCTTGTCGATCATCCCGCTCTCGGACCGCTCGCTGTCACGGCGCTCTCCGCGGGGAGATCCCTGTCCCTGGCGCTGCATTGGACGCTGCACGTTGCCTCCCTAGAATTCCAGACCGTTTTCGCGCGCGGCATCCGCGAGCGCTTTGATGTTGCCGTGATAGAGGTAGCCGCCGCGGTCGAACACGACCCGCGTGACGCCCTTGTCCTTCGCCTTCTTCGCGATCAACGCGCCGACGGCCTTCGCCGCCGCCGCATTGGCGCCCTTCGTCGCATCCTTCTCCCGGGTCGAAGCCGAGAAGAGGGTCTTCCCCGACGCGTCGTCGATGACCTGGACGTAGATGTGCTTGAGGCTCTTGAAGACGGCGAGCCGCGGACGCTCCGCGGTTCCGTTCACCTTGCGCCGAATCCGCTCCCGGATCCGGCTCCGTGCTTCCACTCTGTGCTTTGCGCGATCCATTGTGCTTACCTTTCGCCGAGGCTTTGTACCCGGCTATCGATCCGGATTGAGGATTGAGGATTGAGGATTGAGGACGATCACGCCTTGTCCCCGGTCATCCTCAATTCTCAATCCTCAATCCTCAATTCTTACTTGCCCGCGGCCTTGCCGGCCTTGCGGCGAATCACTTCGTCGGAGTACTTGATGCCCTTGCCCTTGTAGGGATCCGGCTCGCGCAGCGAACGAATCTCCGCCGCGGTCTGTCCGACTTTCTGCTTGTCGATGCCGGTGATGGTGATGTGGCCCGTCTTGGCGTCGACCGCGATGTCGATGCCTTCCGGCACCGGGAAACGCACCGGGTGCGAGTACCCGAGCTGGAAAACGACTTCCTTCCCCTTCACCTCGGCGCGGTAACCGACGCCGACGATGTCGAGCTCGCGCTTGAAGCCTTCGCTCACGCCGCGGACGTTGTTCGCCACGAGCGCGCGCATGAGGCCGTGGAAGGCGCGGGTCTTCTTCTCGTCGTCCGAGCGGGTGAAGGCGATGACGTTGTCCTCGACCTTCACGCCGATGCCGGGGACGATCGGCGTCGAGACGGTGCCTTTCGGCCCCTTCACGGTCACCGCGTTCCCGTCCTGGCGGACTTCGACGCCTTTCGGCAGAGGAATCTCTTTTTTTCCGATTCGCGACATGGAATCAGCTCCTTACCAGACCTGGCAGAGGACTTCGCCGCCGACGCCGGTGCGAGCCGCATCGGAGCCGGAGAGGACGCCGCGGGAGGTGGACACGATCGCGAGACCGAGGCCGCCCAGGACGCGGGGAATCTCCTGCTTGTTGCGGTAGACGCGGCGGCCCGGGCGCGAGATGCGCTCGATGCCGTGAATGACCGGCTCGCCGTCCTCCGAGTACTTGAGATAGATGCGCAGGGTCGACTGGATCTTGTCCTCGACGACCTTGTAATTGCTGATGAAACCCTCGCTCTTCAAGATCTTCGCGATCTCGACCTTCAGCTTGGACGAGGGGAGCTCGACGCGGTCATGGTGCGCCTGGATGCCATTGCGGATCCTGGTGAGGAGATCCGCGATCGGGTCAGTCATCGACATACTTGTTCCTCCGTGGTGTCCGGGCCGGGAGCTACCAGCTCGCCTTCGTCACGCCCGGGATGTAGCCGCCGAGCGAGAGCTGACGGAAGCAGATACGGCAAAGCTGAAACTTGCGCAGGTATCCGCGCGGACGACCGCAAACCTTGCAGCGGTTGCGTTTGCGGGTCATGAATTTCGGCTTCCGCTCAGCCTTGACCATCATTGAGAGTTTTGCCATCTGTCTGTCCCTTATTTCCCGAACGGCATGCCGAGCTCGCGCAGAAGGAAGCGGGCCTGCTCGTCGTTCTTCGCCGTGGTGACGATCGTGATGTTCATTCCCTTCGACTTGTCGACCTTGGCGATGTCGATCTCCGGGAAGATGAAGTGGTCGCGGATGCCGAGGGTGTAGTTGCCGCGGCCGTCGAAGGACTTCGTCGGCACGCCGCGGAAGTCGCGGACGCGCGGCAGGGCGACGTTGATGAGGCGATCGAGGAACTCGTACATCTTGTCCCCGCGCAGCGTGACCATCGTGCCGATGGGAACGCCCTCGCGCAGCTTGAAGGCCGCGATCGACTTCTTGGCCCGGGTGACGACCGGCTTCTGGCCGGTGATCTGGGTCAGCTCGTCGACGGCGGCGTCGAGGATCTTCGCGTTCGCGATGGCCTCGCCCATGCCCATGTTCAGGACGACCTTCTCGATCTTCGGAAGGGCCATGACGTTCTCCACCTGGAACTCGTCCTGGATCTTCTTCCGCACTTCGTTGAGATACTTTTCTTTGAGTCTGGCGGTCATTGCTCTGGTTTCTTCCTGGTCGGCTTGTGTACGACCCCGTTCAATCGCTACTTCCCGATCTCCGCCTCGCAGCTCTTGCAGAACCGCGTCGAGCCTTCCTCGGTGCGGTGGCTGCCGGTGCGGCTCGGCTTGTTGCAGCTCGGGCAGATGACCTGCAGCTTCGACGTCCGGATGGGAGACTCGCGCTCGGCGATGCCGCCCTTGACGTTCTTCTGCGGGTTGGGCCGGGTGTGTTTCTTGAGGAAGTTCACCCGCTCGACGATGGCCGTGCCCTTGCCGGCGTTGACGCGCAGGACGCGGCCCTGTTTGCCCTTGTCCCGGCCGGAGAGGACGACGACCTGGTCGCCCTTGCGGACGTGGGACTTCGTCTGCGGCTCTTCTTTCTGCTTCGTTGCTTTTCCGTACAGTGACATGGCTCTTACCTCAGATGACTTCCGGTGCGAGCGAGATGATCTTCATGAACTTCCGCTCGCGGAGCTCGCGGGCCACCGGACCGAAGACCCGGGTCCCGACCGGCTCGCGGGCGTCGTTGATGAGAACCGCCGCGTTGTCGTCGAACTTGATGTACGAGCCGTCGCGACGGCG
>JAFAVZ010000312.1 GCA_019242175.1 Acidobacteriota bacterium | reverse complement strand
GCCGAAGCCGAACTTCTATCAGTCGCTGCACACGACTGTCGTCGCCGAACGCGGGCAGCCGTTCGAGGTGCAGATCCGCACGAAAGAGATGGACCTCGTCGCGGAGCAGGGCATCGCCGCGCACTGGAAGTACAAGGAAGGCCGCGTCGGTGCCTCCGCCGACGACGCGAACTTCCTCTGGCTGCGGCAACTCGTGGAGTGGCAGCACGACATCACCGATCCGCGAGTCTTCATGAACTCGCTGAAGATCGACCTCTATCCGGACAAGGTCTACACGTTCACGCCGAAGGGGGACGTGTTCGCGTTCCCGCGCGGTGCGACGCCGCTCGACTTCGCGTACCGCATCCACACTGACGTCGGGCATCGCTGCCAAGGCGCGCGGGTGAACGGGAAGCTCGTGCCGCTGAAGACGCCGCTCAAGAACGGCGACATCGTGGAGATCCTCACCGGCGCGAACCAGACGCCGAGCCGCGAGTGGGTGAACATGGTCGTCACCGCCCGGGCCCGGCACAAGATCCGGCACTGGCTGAACGCGGAGCAGAAGAACCGCTCGATCGAGCTGGGGCGGAAGCTGATCGAGAAGGAAGCGAAGAAGTACAAGGTGCAGTGGCGGAAGCTCGTGGCGGAGAACGCGCTGGATGGCGTGCTCCACGAGTACGCGCTCCCCCGGCTCGAGGATCTGTACGCGGACGTCGGCTACGGCAAGGTCTCGGCGCGGCACATCGTGGAGCGCTTCGTGACCGAGGAGCAGAAGGAGAAGGGTGGGGTGGCGGCGGATGCGGGCGTGCTGCAACAGGCGGTGCGCAAGATCTTCCCCTTCACGTCATCGCCGACGGCGATCAAGGTCAAAGGCTACGACGACCTGATGACGTATCTCGCCAAGTGCTGCACCCCGCTGCCGGGCGAACGGATCGTCGGGTACATCACGCGGGGCAAGGGCGTGGCCGTGCACAGCGCGAACTGCCCGAACGTGAAGAACCTGATGTTCAACCCCGATCGGGAGATCGCGGTGGAGTGGGCCGACCAACGGCAGTCCCAGTTCTCGGTGGAGCTGGAGATCTCGATGGAGGACCGTCAGGGAATCCTGGCCCGGGTGGTGAGCACGATCGCGAACCTGAAGACGAACATCCGCCAGTTCGACAGCCGGACGGCCGATGGCCGGGCGACGGCGGAGCTGGTGCTGGAGATCGCCGACCTCAAGCATCTGGAGAAGGTGGTGCGGTCGATTCAGGGCCTGGACGGCGTGCTGCAGGTGGGGCGGAAGTACAACATCCGGCACGCCACGGCGTGATGAGAAAGAGTTCGCAGTTCTCAGTTCGTAGCTCTCAGTCGAGGTGCCCCTCACGCTCGCCCTCAGACTGAGAACTAGGAACTAAGAACTGCGAACTCCAAAGAGTTAGCGCGCTGCCTTCTGGATCTTGCCGGTGCGGATGCAGCGGGTGCAGACGCTCATCCGTTTCACGGCGCTGCCCACCATCACGCGCACGCGCTGCAGGTTCGGCAGCCAACGGCGGCTCGAAACGTTGTGGGCGTGGCTGACTCGGTTTCCGAAGACGGGTGCTTTCCCGCAGACTTCACACATTTTTGCCATCTGATGACTCCCTCAAATAACGCGAAAGGCGTGGATTCTAACCAGCGTGCCCTTCCGCCGCAACCCCTTCGGCCTGCCCTGCGGCAAGCGTGCGGTTAGCGGCGGGCAAGCGCGCTCATTCGTTTAAGTTATCTATTCCCGTACGGTTGACACACCTTTGCAGGTGTTGTAATTTCGATCCACCTTTCGACATCCGGAGCCAGCGAGAAGTGAGTGTGTGTGAGATGGATGGGGTGAGCGGTGTTCTTCTCAAAGAGCAAAAACGTTGTTGGCCTTGATATCGGCTCCTCGGCAATCAAACTGGTAGAGCTGAAGGAGAAGAAGGGCGGAGCCTATTCACTCGTCAAGCTCGGCATCGAGCGGCTCTCTCCGGAAGCCATCGTGGACGGCTCGATCATGGACTCTTCCATGGTCGTCGAGACGATCCAGCGGCTGAACACGGAAAAAGCAGTCAAGAATTCCAATTACGCGACCTCCCTTTCGGGCCATTCCGTGATCATCAAGAAGATCACTTTGCCCGCCATGTCGCCGGAAGAACTGGCCGAATCCATCCAGTGGGAAGCGGAGCAGTACATCCCCTTCGACATCAACGACGTCAACCTCGACTACGTCCCCCTCACGACGCCCGGCTCGGGCGACAACATCGACGTCATCCTCGTGGCCGTGAAGAAGGAAAAGATCAACGACTACACGTCGGTGATCAGCCAGACCGGGAAGGTTCCGGTCCTGGTGGACGTGGACGCCTTCGCGCTGCAGAACTGCTACGAGGTGAACCACGAAGTCGACCACGACAAGGTCATCGCCCTGGTCAACGTCGGCGCCTCCGTCACCAACGTGAACGTCCTCTCCGGGCTCACGTCGCTTTTCTGGCGCGACATCACGTTCGGCGGGAACCAGTACACCGATGCCATCCAGCGCGAGCTGAGCCTCTCGTTCGAGCAGGCAGAAGAGCTCAAGCGCGGCCATCCCGTGGCCGACTACACGATCCAGCAGGTCATCCCCATCCTCAACTCCGTCTCCGAGGACTTCGCCGGCGAGCTTCGCAAGACGCTCGACTTCTTCACCGCGACTTCCGGAGCGGACCGCGTCGACGAGATCGTGCTCGCCGGCGGCGGCTCCGGGGTGCTGAACCTCGACGCGATCCTGCGCGACAAGTTCGGCATCTCGGTGACGATCATGGATCCGTTCCGCAAGATCGCCGTCGATGAGGGCGAGTTCAACCCCGAGGAACTGGCCGAGATTGCGCCCAGTATGGCGATCGCCGTCGGTCTCGCCATGCGGAAGTTGGGGGACGCTTGATCAAAATCAACTTAGTGCGGGAAGGGCGGGCGGTTCGCGGCGCGGGAGCCGTCGCCGCGCCGACCGCGGCTCCCAGCGGGGGCGGCGGCGGGACCGACATCAACAACATCCTCATCGTCGCCCTGCTGCTCATCGGCGGGCTGGCGGCGGGGGCGTGGTGGTGGCTGGAGAAGCGCAAGCTCAACGAGAAACAGGCCACGGTCGCCCAGCGCAAGACCGAGGCCGAGAAGCTCGAGGCGATCATCCGCGACGTCGAGGAGTACCAGAAGCGGAAGGACAATCTCCAGAAGCGCATCGACCTCATCAACCAGCTCAAGCAGAACCAGCGCGGCCCGGTCCGGATCATGGACCAGGTCAGCCGCGACCTGCCCGATCTCGTGTGGCTGGACAAGATGACGATCAACGCCGGGAGCATCAACATCTCCGGCCGGGGGCTGAACCCGAACGCGATCGCCAACTTCGTCGAGAACGTGAAGAACGATCCTTACTTCGAGGAGCCGCAGCTCGGCTCCATGACCCAGACGTCCGTCACTCCGCTGGTCTACACGTTCGACATGAGCTTCGGCTTCTCGTATGCGCCGAAGACGGCGGGGGGCGCCGCCGATACGACGTCGACGACCGGCACGACCGGAACCGGCGGTACAGCCGGGACCGCGGGCACCGCCGCGCCTGGCGGGGCGAAGCAGTAGGGGAGGGGCGATGGCGCTGACACTCGAAGGAAAACCGTGGTACTTCGGATTCCTCATCGGCCTGATTCTGGCCGGCGCTATCTTGTACGGAACGTACTCGATGTCCATCACTCCGACCGAGGAGGAGATCGCCGCGGCGGACTCCCAGATCGCGGAGCTCGACCGGAAGATCGAACAGGGCCGGGCCGCGGAGCGCAAGCTCCCGCAGTTCCGCGAGGAAGTGAAGCGCCTGGAACTGGAGCTGGAGAAGCTCCGCCGCATCCTGCCGTCCTCGCGCAACACCGAAGAGATCATCAAGAAGCTGAAGGCGCTGGTCGACACCGGCGACTTCACGCTCAAGCGCCTGACGTTTCCCACCCTCACCACGCCGAAGGGCGGCGATCCGTACGCGGAGTGGCCGATCTCGGTCTCGGTCGAGGGTCGGTACCACAACCTCGCGATCCTCTTCAATCGCCTGAGCAACTTCTCGCGCATCATTAACGTGGAGCAGATCAACATCACCGCGCTCAGCCAGCAGCAGGAGCGCACGATCACGACCGACTTCGTGGCCAAGACGTTCGTCTACGTCGAGCCGTCGGAGGACACCGCGGCCAAGCCGAAGAAGAACAAGCCGGGCGGCAGCAGCGGCGGTGAGGGAGACTAGGCAGCACTATGAAGACGCGCAGGTTCGCTCAATCGCTGCTGATCGTCGCGCTCGCCGTCGCGGGCGTGGTCGCTCAGCCGGCCGGCAAGCCGGCGGCTCCGGCCGCCGCGGCCACGGCCTCCGGCAACACGCCGGCGGACAATGCGGGAGTGCAGCAGACGCTGCAGGAGATCTTGGAGGAGCCGACGACCGGCGAGACGTATCGCTACGACCCGCAGGGCCGCCGCGATCCGTTCCAGTCGCTCGTCGGACCGGCGCCGCGGCTGGCGCCGGGAAGCCGTCCGGCCGGTGTGCCGGGCTTCCTCATCGACGAGATGAAGCTCCAGGGTGTGGTGAGAACGAAGCAGGGCCTGGTGGCGATGGTCAACGGGCCGGACAACAAGGGATACCTCGTTCATGTCGGCGACAAAGTCCTCGACGGCGAAGTGATTCGCATTACGACCTCTTCCATCGTCTTCCGGCAGGAGGTCAATGATCCGACTCAGATCGAGCGCTATCGCGAGGTGGTCAAGGACCTGATCCCTGAGGCGCAACGGAAGGGCTGAGGTCCCCCAGGGGCTGAGTGGAGGGCGAGATGGTGAAAGTGGGACGTATGACAAGAGCCAGGCGGATCGTTCTCGTAGCGAGCATCGTGGCGGCGAGCGCGAGTCTGGACACCGCTTCCGCATCGCTATGGAGGCGCTCGAAGGCGAGCAAGGCCGACGAGCCGGCCGCCGTGGCAGCCGCACAGACGCTGTCCGCCGTCGAAATCGACGGTCCGCGCGTGCTGCTCCGTACGAGCGGCTCTCCCGCGTACACTTCGTACAGCCCCTCGCCCGATGTGTTCGTCGTCGACCTAACCGCCACGTCGAAGGCCTCCGGCGTCGCGCTTCCGACGACTTTCCCGGCCGGCGTCACGTCGATCACCGCCGAGGAAGCGGTCGAGATGGGCAACCGTCTCACCCGCGTCACGGTGCGCATGAGCGAGGCCCTCGCCCCGAGCGTCTCCGTTTCCGGCGCCGACGTCGTCATCGCGATTCCCGAGACCGAGGCGAGGATCGCGGCGAACAATGCGGCCGAGCCGCTGCCGCCGCTCGTGGCCGCCGTCGATCCGCAGCCGCAGGTTGCGGAGCCGCAGGTCGTCGAGACGCCGCACGTCGAGCCGGTCGCCGAGCCGGTCCACGTCTCCACGCCGGAGCCGGTCGCGACCGCCGAGGCTCTGCCGGTGAATCCGGCGAAATCCATTCGCAGCATCGAGAGCTCCGGTTCGGACATTCGCATCAATGCCGACGGAGCGATGAAGTACAAGGCCTTCCGCCTCGAGAATCCGACCCGCGTCGTCCTCGACATCGACGGCACGAACAAGCTCGCGAAGAACGCGATCACGGTGAATGACTCGCCCGTGAAGCGCGTCCGCGTCTCGCAGTTCAAGTCTGCTCCCGAACCGGTCACCCGCGTCGTCCTCGACCTCGGATCGAAGGCCGACTACCGCATCGTCGAAGACGGCAGCCACGTGACCGTCGTGTTCGGCAACGCGCCGGCGGCGTTCGCCGCGGCCGAGCCTGCGCTCGCGCCGGCGAAGCCCGCGCGCGTCGAAGTGCCGCCACCCGCTCCCGCGCCGTCCGTCGCCTCGAGCACGATGACGGTCACGGAGAAGCCGGCGCCGAAGAAAGACATCCCGGCGCAGGTGCCGACGGTCGCCGACAGTGCGACCACGTGGCGTATGCCGGAGACGGCGTCGAAGGGCGCCCGCGCCCGCATCAACGGGCCGGCCGACCAGGCCCCGCCCGCGACCAGCACGCGCCGTTCGCGCACCACGACGTCCGCTCCCACCCCGTCGGCCGAAAACGTCTTCAATGACGCGACCGATCTCTCCGGCGGCCCGGCCATCCCGAACGTCACCGCGCCGGGCGGCCGTACGCTCAGCGAAGGCCCGCGCGTCTTCACCGGCGAGCCGATCTCGCTGAACCTCAAGGACGCCGATCTCAAAGACGTCCTTCGCACCTTCGCCCAGCTCACGGGCCTGAACATCGCCATCGACCCGGGCGTCGGCGGCCAAGTCACCGTCGATTTCGTCGACGTGCCGTGGGACCAGGCGCTCGACATCATCCTTCGCCAGAACAACCTCACGTTCGTCGTGGAAGGCAACGTGATGCGCATCGGCCTCATCACGCGCATCGCGGAAGAGACCACCGCCTCGCGCCGCCTGGCCGAGGAGGAGCAGCTGAATGTGCCGCGGCGGACGATCAGCTTCAAGCTGTCGTACGCGCGTGCGGCCGACGTGCAGGCGCTGCTCGCCGCGATCGCCTCGCCGCGCGCGCGGATCATCGTCGACGCGCGCACGAACCAACTGATCGTGAGCGAGATCCCGCAGTACCTCGTCACGATGCGCAATCTCATCGACACGATCGACGTGCCGACGAAGCAGGTCGTGATCGAGGCGCGCATCGTCGAGACGACGAAGAACTTCGCGCAGCAGTACGGCTTCCAGTGGGGCTTCAACGGCGCCTTCGACCCGGCTCTCGGCACGGGCACGGGCCTCGTGTTCCCGAACCGGATCGGCTTCACCGGCGGTCCGTTCAGCTTCACGGGCGGCGCTCCTCCGGTCCTCGGCCTCACGCTGACGGACGTTCTCGGCTCGTTCAACCTCGACCTCGCGCTGCATGCGTTCGAAACGGAAGGCCTGGTGAAGGTCGTGTCCGCGCCGCGCGTGACGACGCAGGACAACCAGGCC
>JAFAVZ010000087.1 GCA_019242175.1 Acidobacteriota bacterium | reverse complement strand
GGCGGGCGAACTATAGCAGTTGTTGGTTGATGGTGGGTTGGTTGTTGGTCCCTCGTTGCTGGTTGCTGGTTGCTGGTAGAAGAGACGACCGCGAGTGCCACGGTTACGGGCGGTTCAGCGCGTCGCGCACAGCGGCCGGCGTGGAGGGCAAGTGTCATCCTGAACCGCGAAGACGGCGAAGGATCTCCTGGCTTGGACGCTTCTCGCCCGCATCAGGAGATCCTTCGTCGTCTTCGCGACTCAGGATGATACTTCGGGCACCTCCATCGCGCCGCCGCGCACGCGCACCCGCACGTTGCGGTCGAGCGGTTACGAGTAACCATTAACCAGTAACCAGCAACTTCTCCCTTATGCTTTCTCCGCCCGATGCCTCCGCTCAAGATCCTCCATCTCGCCGCCGGGAATCGATGGACCGGTGCGGCCGCGCCCGCGTTTGCGGAGGTCGAGGCGTTGCGCGGCGCGGGCGTCGACGCGCACTACGCGTACGTCGGCGGCTACAAGCTCGAGGCGAAGCTGCAGCATCACGACTTTGCCCATCCGCTCATCGAGAAGGCCCAGAACCCGTTCTCGTTCGCGCGCAGCGTGCAGGCGTTGCGGCGGCTCATCGAGGGGCACGGCTTCGACGTCGTGCACGCGCATCTCACTTATGACCACTGGCTCGCACGCTTCGCCGTGAACGGGCGGACGACGCGCATCGCCCGCACGTTCCACGCGCGGCGCGTCCTGCGCAGCGATCCGTTCACGCACTCGCTGCTCCGCCGCACCGAGCACTGCTTCGTCATCAACAACGCGTTCCGCCTCGTCGAGCGCCAGGCCGTGTTCACACCGCCGCCGGTCGACCATCGCCAGTTCCATCCCGACGGGGACAACGTCCGCAACGCGTATGGCATCGCGCCGACTGACAAGCTGCTGTGCGTCATCGGCAAGCTGTCGAAAGATCGCGGCTTCGAGCTCGCGCTCGAAACGCTCGCGGAGTTGCCGGAGGTGAAGCTGATGATCATCGGCCACGGCGAGCATCGCCCCGCGCTCGAAGCTCATGCGGCGCAACTCGGCGTGACGCCGCGCGTGATCTGGGCCGGCTATCACGAAGACGATCTGGCCGAGCATTACCGCGCCGCGGACGCGCTCCTCTTCACCGCGCGTGGTTCCGACGAAGGCCATCGCGCCGTTCTGGAGGCGATGGCGTGCGGCGTGCCGCCGGCCGTCGCGCCGATCGAAGGCATCGACGCGCTCGTTCCGCCCCAGCTCATCGCCGCGCATCACAATGCGCAATCGATCGCCGCGGTCGCGCGCGATGTGCTCGAAGGACAGGATTCTGCATTGCGGACGGCCGTTTTCGAGCAATCCCGGAACTTCGGTTATGCCGCAGCTGCGGAACGCCTGATCGCGGCTTACACGCTCTGAGCGATAATCACCGCGGTCCCGAATCCGACAACGAAAGAATTTTCATGCCCGAGTTCCACATCGGCGTTCTGGCGACATTTGCTGCGCAAATCATCGGCGCAGCAGTGACGGCCGTTCTGCTCTACGGCTTCAATCGCCAATACCGGAAGTCGTACCTGCAGCATTGGACGCGCGGCTGGGCGGCGCTCACCTTGTATCACCTCAGTGGCGCGGCATCGATGGTGCTCGCGCTTCGTCTGCGTCTCCCCGCCACCGCGCCCTCACGCATCATCGCAACGCTGGCGGACGGCATCAGCGGCTATCTCATGGTCGGCTGGTTCCTCTTCGGCATCTGGGAGTTCGTGCGCCGTCGTCCGATCCGGATGTTCGCCGCGCAGCGCATGCTCGCCGCGCTGGTCGTCATCGGCGTCATCGCGTCCCTGCTGTTCATCAATCGCGCTCCGATCTCCGAAGAGCGTTACTTGACGCGGGTGGGCGTGCGGGCTTTGTTCGCGGCGATCGGCTTCGGCACCGTCGCCCTCACCCTCTGGCGCGCGCGCCGCAACCGCCCCGGCCTCGGTTTCTCGATTCTCGCCGTCGCGTTCTTCTGCTACGCGCTGGAGCAACTGCACTATCTGACGATCGGCCTGATCTGGGCGGTGGCCGGAACGTATCTCGATTTCGCGCTGTGGATCGGCGTCGCCGACTTCCTGATTCAGGCCGTGATCGGCATCGGCATGATCGCCTGCCTGCTCGAAGACGAACGCGAAGCCGCGGAGCTCGCGGCGGTGCAGATCGAGCATCTCGCCTACCACGACGCACTCACAGGCTTGCCGAACCGCCCGCTGTTCATGGACCGGCTGATCGTTGCGCTCGCGCAGGCGGACCGTTCGAGCCAACGCCTCGCCGTCTTCTTCCTCGACCTCGATCGTTTCAAAGACATCAACGACTCCCTCGGTCACACCGTCGGCGATGCGTTGCTCAAGGCCGTGGCGGAACGCATCCGCCGTTGCGTCCGCGAAGGCGACACCGTCGCCCGCCTCGGCGGCGACGAATTCACGCTGCTCATCCCGCGGACGGACAACGTGGAAGACGTGGCCAAAGTCGCGCAGAAGATTCTCGAGACGCTGAAGATCCCGTTCTTCATCCACGAGCGCGAGCTGTTCGTCACGACGAGCATCGGCATCAGCATCTATCCGAACGACGGCCTCGACCCGGAGACACTGCTGCGCAATGCGGACAGCGCGATGTATCGGGCGAAGGATCAGGGCCGCGACAACTACCAGCTCTATGCGCCGGCGATGAACGCCCGCGCGCTGGAACGCCTCGCGCTGGAGAACATGCTGCGAAAGGCCGTGGCGCAGAAAGAGCTGATCGTGCACTACCAGCCGCTCGTCGATCTGCACTCGCGGCACATCATCGGCGTCGAGGCCCTCGTGCGTTGGGATCATCCCCAACTCGGTTTGCTCTCGCCCGCGCACTTCATCTCCGTGGCCGAGATCTCCGGACTCATCATCCCGATCGGCAACTGGGTTCTGCGCACCGCGTGTCGGCAGCTGCGCATCTGGCAGAAGCGCATCGACTACGACCTGACGCTTTCCGTGAACCTTTCCGCGCGGCAGTTCCAGCAGCCCGATCTCGTGGAGCAGATCCGTTCCGCCGTGAACGACAGCGGGATCCATCCGTCCTCGCTGGAGCTGGAGATCACGGAGAGCAACGCGATGCAGAACGCGGAGAACACGAGCTACACGCTCCGCGAGCTCAAAGCCCTCGGCGTCCGCATCGCGATGGACGACTTCGGCACCGGCTACTCGTCGCTCAACTATTTGAAGCGCTTCCCGATCGATACGCTCAAGCTCGACCAAACGTTCGTGCGCGAGGTGACGACCGACCCGAGCGACGCCGCGATCGTGAGCGCCGTGATCTCGATGGCCCACAGCCTCAACCTGGCCGTCGTCGCGGAGGGCGTGGAGACCGAGGGACAGCTGGCGTTTCTGCGGCGGCAGCGATGCGATCGCATCCAGGGCAATCTGTTCAGCCCCGCGGTTTCGGCGGAGATGGTGGAGCCGCTGCTCGCGGAGAAAACGGCGAAGCTCGCGTAACGTAGGGCTGGCTCTCCAGCCGGACCAATGTCGATGCTGGACCGGCTGGAGAGCCGGTCCCTACGTTCTCCGCAACACAGCCCGCACCGGACTCGCGTCCGCGTGGCGCAGCTTGAGCGGCAACGCGATCAACTCGTACTCGCCGTCTTCCACGTCGTCGAGGACGATGCCTTCGAGCGTCGCCATGTCGTGCCTCGCGAACGCGTTGTGCGCCTCGAGCGCCTTGGAGTCGAACGGATCGACGGACGGCGTGTCGATGCCGATCAGGATCACGCCCTTCGCGTGCAACGCGTCGACGAGCTCCGGCGAGAGCGACGCGAAGTCGTTGTTCCAGTTGCGCGGATCGGGAAACGTATTCGTGCGCAACAACACGCGCTTCTGCGTCACCTTGCTCTCATCGACGCTCATGATGCGCGCGCCGCGTTCGACGTCGACGCTGATCACTACGCACCCGCCGAGGTAGAAGTCGAGATTGCGGGCGGCGATGTCTTCCCCATTCGCGACGTAATGGTTCGGCGCGTCGGTGTGCGCGCCGACGTGAACCGTCGTCGTGATCTCGCTCAGCGTGATGTTCGCGCCGGCGTTCATGTCGAGGTTCACCGCGCGCGAATACGGCGTGTCTCCCGGCCAGACGTGGATCGTCGGGTCGATGAGCGGCGAGATGTCGAAGATCCTTGTCATCCTGAGCGGGCACGGCCCGCTGCGTTTGTTGGCCAAGCCTTCACGACGTTTCGCGTTCTCCGCCGGCCTTGGCGAACGCGATGATATGGCGATGTCATTCTGAGCCGCGTAGACGGCGAAGAATCCGTACCGATCTCGAGCAGCGTCCTGCGGTACGGACCCTTCGGCGTCTGTGCGCCTCAGGATGACACAGATGCGATCACCTTTAGTTCGACGATGATCGGCGTCGGCAACGAGTCGACGCCCACGGTGGTACGCGTCGGCTGGATCTTGCCAAAGTACTCGGCGTAGACCTCGTTGAAGCGCTTGAAGTCGCGCTGCATGTTCGTGAGGTAGACCGTGACGTCGAGGATGCTCTCCAGCTTCGAGCCCGCTTCCTCGAGGATCGCGCGCAGGTTGTCGATCACGGCGCGGGTCTGGATCTCGATGTCGTCCTTCCCTGGAATCTCGTTCGTGCCCGCCTTGCGCGGCCCGATGCCGGAGAGGAACAGCAGGTTGCCCACGCGCCGCGCATGCGGATACGGCCCGACCGGCTTCGCCGCCTTGTCCGTCAGAACGACGTCGTTGATGCCGGCGTCATCCTGCGAAGACATCCCGCTCGCCTCATGCGCAGGCGGCGCCTCGGCGAGCACGTTATGCGACTCGAGCCCCGTGCCGCTCCCCGCCTCGGGGACGAAGTTGACCGCGGCCGGCCCTTCGTCGAACTCCTTCTCGAAGTCGAGCTCTTTGGCGGACGGCGTCAGGCTGACGACCGCGTTGCCCGTGCCCCACACCGGCGCATAAGCCCAGACTTTGCCGTCGTAACGATTGTGCTCGCCGAGAAGCGAGGCGAGCCACCAGATGCCTTTGAAGCCCATGTCGGCATTGGCTTCGCGCCCGAACTCCCGCGCGACCTGCGCGACGTCTTCCAACCGCCCCTCGCCGAGCATCTCCAGAATCTTGCGATTCCACTCGTCGTCTTTGGCCGAGGAGATGCGGTCGTTGGCCGGATCGATCTCCGCGACTTCGTAGCGATTGGAAAGGTTCGTGACGCAGACGACGATCGTCTTCTTGCCATACCGGTCGATCGCCTCCCGCCCGACGCGCCCCAACACGCGCGTCTCCTCGCGCTCCGCGTAGATGTTGCACGACACGACGGAAGCCGGAATGCGGTTGTCCGGATTCAACAACTTGAGCGCGACGACCGTGCCCGGATCGACCGGAAATCCGTGATACGCCACCGTGGCCGCCTGCAACCCGTGCTGCTTGGCAAGATTCGCGTACAACTCCCCAAACTTGGGATCGACCCGCAGCTCATACGGGATCTCCCCATACTCGTACCAGTTCGGATCGACCAACGTCCACGCCGGCTTGGGATCGGTCTGGAACAAATGCCCAATGACCGAAAACCACTGCGTGGAGTAAACGACGATGAGCTCCGCATCGGAGGCCGCGATCTCGCGCCCGATCTGTTCGTACGCGCGGCGCAGTTCTCCCCAACCGGCATTGCGATCCGGCGCGAGGTAGACATGTGGCTGGCCGGGGACGATGTAGGACCTGATGATCATTCGGGCGAATTGAAAATTGAAAATTGAAAATTGAAAAGAGATTTCATGCTCGCTCCCGGCTTTTTCGCACGATCGTCGTCAGAATCGCGATCAGCTCCGTCGCCTCGTCGATCAGCTGCGACACCCGCTCGCTCTTCGCCACACGGATGAGAATTCGCAGCCAGTACCGTGTTTCCCGCGCTTCCTTCAGCGCGATGTTGCACTTCGATATGAAGTCGGCTTTGCTCTGCGCCGCATCCGCTTCCTCGAGGTTGGCCCCGATCGAAGTCGCAGCCGAGGTAGCCTGCCGTCCGATGTCTCGTAGCGAAGGCTCGCGCCGATACAGCTCCCGATGAATCTCTACCACGGAGCAAGCGAACTCGAACGTCCGCTCCCGCAGATCGGCGCCTTGCCCGGTCTCCTTTTTCAATTTTCAATTTTCCATTTTCAATTCGCCCCGGCAGCCGCCGCCTCCGCGTCCCAACCGACGACAGCGTTCCCCGTCCCGATCACCGTCCAGTACCCGTAAACCTCGCCTGGATACGTCGGGAAGTCGAGTGCGGACAGCATCCAGGCGAGCGAGCCGGCTTTCACTTCGCTCACGGCGTGGTCCATGAACTCGGGGAGGATCGCGATCAGCTCCTTCGTGCGGCCGCGGCGCATCAGGTCGATCACCTTCATGTCCCACAGGTAGCCGCTGTGCTCGTAAACGTGCTCGCGGGACATGTCCTCGGGGATCTCGGGCTCGGTCGTGAAGTGGCGGTGGGAAAGGGTGTTCGACGCGAGAAGCACGGCGCGGCGGCCGCTCTTTTCGATCGCGCGTTTCGTGGCCTGGCCGAGGCGGACCATCTGCTGCTGGCCCATCTCGTTGCTGAAGTAGTAGGG
>JAFAVZ010000622.1 GCA_019242175.1 Acidobacteriota bacterium | reverse complement strand
ACGCGGAAGTGCGGGTTGCGCATCATCTTCGTGATCAGCCCGTCCTGCCGCCCCTCCTCCGCGATCAGCTCCGCCAGCTCGACGTCCACCTTGATGTCGTACTGGTAGCGGAAGAGGTTCGGGAAGATCGGATCGACGGAGAGGCCGTGGAACTCGGGCATGCCGAGGAAGTGATGGCCGATCACCGTTTGCCAGTGGGGAGAGTGGACGAGGAAGACGTCCGGCTTCTTCGCCAGGAAATGCTTCCGCGCGCGTTCGTAGCCCCAGCGCAGCACTTCCCAGCCGCATTCCGATTTCGGCTCGTTTCGCCAGTGATTCTCACCATAAACGATGTGCGGGGGGTGCGGCGCGAGGAGGCCGCCGATGATCTGACCTTTTTCGCTCATGCGCCGCAGTGTATCGCGCCGCATCGAGGGTAGGGATTCTCCGAGTTTCGGCACTCCATACATAAGGGTCCCCGAAAATCGAAGTGGAGGATGAATGTCCAATCGCGACTGGGATCGGAGGGAGTTTCTCACCGTGACGGCGGCAGCTGCGGCAGCAGCGGCCGCGGCACTCAACATCGACGCGCAAACCAGGAAGAAGAAGCCGAGTGGGAAAGTGCGGTACCAGATCCACCCGGCGATCGGCGTCGCGCGGCTCGGCGACAGCCCGGACAGTTTCTATCTCGAGCCAGACGCGATCGGCGGCTTGCCCGTCGAGTGCGACGGCCGCGGCAACGAGCGCCGCGGCGCGGACGGCAAGCCGGAGCCGGTGCGCAAGTTCAAGCAGGATGGACGCATCCGCCGCCAGGGCGCGCGGTTCCGCATCTTCGCCTTCGATGTCGAGGATCCGGACGATCCCGGCCGCGAGGTGCGCGCCGGAGACGGCGAGCTCGAAAGCGTCGAGTGGACGGTGCACCTCGCGAACAAGAAAGGCTGCTGGTACAACAACGACGAGTTGATCGGCGACATGACGCTCGGCGATCGCTCCGAGTACTACGGCTCCGACACGTGGCGGAACATCGACGTGAAGAACCGCCAGTCGCTGATCATCGATCCCGGCCCGCGCACCGTCTCGAAGCCCGGCGACCGTGCGGCGTTCTCGCGCGACACGATCCCGAAGGACTACCCGCACGGCAATTTCCCCAGCCTCAACACAAAGCGCATCCCCTACCAGATCAACACCCTCGGCGACGTCATGCTCAACGACGCAGGCCAGCTCATCGTCCTCGGCGGCCACGGCCACGCTGGCGGCGAAGTGCCGATCGCGACGTACACTGGGCAGGACACGTGGTACGACGACACGTCCGACGGCCCCGTCACGTGCAAGCTCAAACTGAAAGGGAGTGCCGAGCCGGTGACGCTCACCGCCTGGGCGCTCATCGGCTCGCCAAAGTACGCGCCGGAGTTGGTGAACATCGTGACGCTGGACGACATCCAGTACGACGTCGCGGTGCGCTACCAGAACCTCGCGCCCGATCTCTACTCCGGCGGGAAATTCAATCCGAACTACCTCGCAAGCTACGAACGCGACATCGCGCCGATCATCGAACGGCCGGCGGATTATGTGTGGGTCGCGAATCTGCCTTCGATGGTGCCGTTCACGGCGCTGCGTTTCGATGCGCGCGATCCGAGTGCGGCGAACGCGAAGAATCGCCAGTCGTACTTTTCGTACTTCCGCGATCCCGGCACCGACGAGCTCTCGCCGGGCAACAACGAGTTGTTCATCGGCAACGTGCCGGGCATGCCGCTCAACTCCGGTACGAACTCCGTGACGAACGGCCAGGTCAGCAAGTGGATGCCCCTCACGATCACGCAGTACTTCCTCCTCGGCCAATGGGCGAAAGGGAGGTTCACCGCGGGGAAGGCAGCGCCGCCGTTGCGCGGCGTGCATCCGCTCGACCAGGTTTCGGTGGGCAACTGCAACGGCTCTCCGATGTCGCCCGGCATCGAGGTGACGTGGACGTCGCGCAACCCGATCCTTTACGACGAGCCGTATCGCATCCGGCACTACGAGACCGAAGAGTTCTATAAGAAGAATGGATTGACCGCGGATCGGGACGAGACGTACGCCAACGGGATGCCGAACTGGCGGCCGGGGTCGGAGCCGGGCGACTTCACGAAACGGATGTCGCCGCCGTGGATGGCCGACTTCTACCAGTGCTCGATCGAATACGTGACATTCGGCAGCCCGCTGAACACGACGCAGATCACGCAGATCCCGCCGGCGCCGACGTACTACGCGTACTGGTGGCCGCCGCAGTCGCCGATGTACGTGATCACCGGCGACACGACGAAGGAGGAGCAGATGGCCGCGGGCGTGCCGGCCGGCTTCTCGGTCTACTTCAGCCGCGGCGCGAACAACATCGCGAACCTCGTGGTGGCGTGGGCGTACATGGGCTTCATCGTGAACGCGAACGAACGGCCCGATGGGCGGCAGTTCCCGTACTTCGTCGAGAAAGAACGGAATCACGAGAAGTTCGTCGCGACGACGGTCGCCGTCGGGTCGCCGGTGAATCAGCTCGCGGCGTCGGGCAGCTATCTCACGCCGACGAACTACTTCTTCCCGATGTGGTACCTGCGCGAGGAGGCGGAGATCGCGGAGTGCGACGGCGTGCCGAACTGTGGCAAGTGAGGCTTACGACGTCGCGGTGATCGGCGGCGGTCCTGCGGGGGCCGCCGCCGCGTTGACGCTCGCGCGTTACACGCAACGCCGCGTCGTCGTGATCGAACGCTCGAGCTACGAAGCGTGGCGCCCGGGCGAGACGCTCTCGCCCGGCGTCACGCCGCTGCTGACGTATCTCGGCGTCTCGCTCAACGGCTCGCATCTGCGCGCGTCGGGCACCGCCGCGGCGTGGGGCAGCTCGCGCGTCGTGAGCCGCGATTTCTTCTTCACCGGCGCCGGCGACGGCGTCAATCTCGATCGCCTCGCGTTCGACCGCGCGCTCGTCGCGCAGCTCTCCGACGTCCGCACGCGGACGCACGTCGTCGACGTCGCTCCCGGCTGGACGCTCTCGCTGAACGACGGCTCGTCGATCGACGCCGAGTTCGTGATCGATGCGAGCGGGCGCCATGCTTCGTTCGCGCGTCACACCGGCGCACGTGCGCAACTGCACGATCAGCTGACGGGACTCATCGGCGTGTTCAACACGAGCGGCGAGATCGAGCCGTCGACGCTCGTGGAGTCGAGGCCGTACGGCTGGTGGTACTCCGCGCCGATTCCCGGCGAACAGCTCGTGGTCGCGCTGATGACCGACGCCGACATCGTGCGCGACCGCCGTCTCCATCTCGCCTGGCAGGACGCCTTGCTCGAGGCGCCCGCGACTTACGCGCGCGTCGGCAACGCCGTGCTCATTCGCGAGCCGGCGATCCTCCCCGCCCACTCCGCGCGCCTCGATCGCATCTGCGGGGAAGGGTGGGCGGCGGCGGGCGAGGCGGCAGCGAGCTTCGATCCGCTCTCATCGATGGGGATCGGCTACGCGCTGACGTCCGGCATCAACGCCGCCCGCGCCGCCGACAGCTGGCTCCGTGGCAATCGCGATCACCTCGCGACATACGCCGCGGATGTGGCGCGCCACTTCGACGCGTATCTCGATCGCCGCGGCGCGTATTACGCGATGGAGAAGCGCTGGGTGGGGGAGAAGTTTTGGCAGAGACGGACGCTGTCATCCTGAGCCGCGAAGACGGCGAAGGATCTACCGGCACGTGCGCCCATCGCCCGCATCAGGAGATCCTTCGCCCTCTGCGGGGCTCAGGATGACAACGGCCCTACATTTCACAGCTTCACGCAAACGTTCTTTGCCTCGGTGAAGAACTCCAGCGAGTGCATCCCGCCCTCCCGGCCCACCCCGCTCTCCTTCATCCCGCCGAAAGGTACGCGGAGGTCGCGGAGGAGCCAGGTGTTGATCCAGATCGTCCCGCTGTCGAGCGCGGCGGCGACGCGGTGCGCGCGTTGCAGGTCGCGCGTCCAAACGGTCGCGGACAGGCCGTAGCGCGTCGAGTTCGCGAACGCGATCGCTTCGTCTTCACTGTCGAACGGCGTCACGGTCACGACGGGGCCGAAGATCTCTTCCTGCAGCACGCGGCGGTCGCATCCGAGGCCGGTGATGATCGTCGGCTCGACGAAGAAGCCGGGGCGGTCGACGCGGTTTCCGCCGGTCGCGACCGTCCCGCCTTCCTCCTTCGCGAGCTCGATGTAGCCCAGGACCTTCTGCATGTGCGCTTCGCTGACGAGCGCGCCGATGTCGGTCGTCTCCTCGGACGGATCGCCGATCCGCAGCTGCTTCGTCGCCGCGATGAAACGTTCGAGAAAAGCGTCGTATGCGCTGCGTTCGACGAAGATGCGCGAGCCGCAGAGGCAGATCTCGCCCTGGTTCCAGAAGCTCGAACGAAGCGACGTCGCGACGGCGTCGTCGAGGTCGGCGTCGGCGAAGATCAGGTTCGGATTCTTGCCGCCGAGCTCCAGCGACAGCTTCTTGAAGAGCGGCGCGGCGTTCGCGGCGACGCTCGCACCGGTTACGGTGCCGCCGGTGAACGAGATCAGCGGCACGTTGGGATGCTTCGTCAGCGCGGCGCCGGCTTTGCCGCCGAGGCCGTGGACGATGTTGATCACGCCGGCGGGGATGCCTGCTTCGAGCGAGAGCTCGGCGAGACGATTTGCCGTGAGCGGCGTCAGCTCGCTCGGTTTCGCGACGCACGTGTTCCCGCTCGCGATCGCCGGTGCGATCTTCCACGACAGCAGATACAGCGGCAGGTTCCACGGCGAGATGAGGCCGGCGACGCCGAGCGGCTGGCGCAGCGTGTAGTTGAGCGCCGTCGCATCGGTGACGTGCGCCTCGCTCGCCTGATGCAGGATCGCCGTGGCGAAGAAGCGGAAGTTGAGCACCGCGCGCGGGATGTCGAGCCGCCGCGCGAGCGACACGCTCTTCCCGTTGTCGCGCGACTCCATCTGCACGAGCTCTTCGAGGTTCTGCTCGATCAGGTCCGCGAGCCGCAGCAGCAAACGGGAGCGCTGTTCCGTCGGCGTGCGCGACCATACAGGAAACGCGGCGCGTGCGGCGGCGACGGCGGCATCGACGTCGCGCGCATCGCTGTCCGGAATCTCCGCGATCACCTCGCCGGTCGCAGGGCCGACGTCCTCGAGATAGGAGCCGGAAGCGGGCGGCACGAACGCGCCGCCGATGAAGTTAGCGAGCCGCTGCAACGAACTCCTCCGGCTCGAACTCCCAACGGTCGATGTCGGGATCCCACGAGTCCCACGGCACGATCCCCGCCATTCGTTCCCTGAGCTCGGGCGCAATCACCTCGGGCACGATGAACGCCTTCTGGCGCCGCAGTTTGTAAGGATTGCGGAACTCGAAGCCGAGGACGCCGAGGATGTAACGGGCGATGTACCAGGCGGCTTGCGGATTCCAGCCGTGCGCGACTTTGACGACGACGCCGAGGCCGTCCGGATATTCGGGATGCTCGATGGCCAGGCCAAGCAGGCCGTCGGCACCTTCCTTGGCGATGACGCGGCCGTGGCAAGCCTTGAGGATCGTGGAGTCGAGGCGATTGAAGCCGCCGATGAGATCGGGATGGTCGACCATCGCCTTCCAGATCCAATCGACGTCTTTCTCGGTGACGAGGTTCGCGAAGAGCTTGGCCAGATCGGTCACCGTCATCGAGACAGTCGGGAGTCCGCAGCCGTCTTTCGCGATCACGCCCGGCTTCCACTCGGAACCGAGAACGCGTTGGATGTAGGCCATGTACTCCTGGAAGAACTCGTGATGCGGCCACACGTAGCCGACGCGCGACCAGCCGCGAATGCGGCATCCGCGCAGGATCGCCGCGTGCTCGCCGGAACAGCAGTGGTACCAGCGGCGCGGACGGCGCACCTGACGCCCGAACTGCACGAGCGGAACGTCGTGCGGCGTCTGCATGAGTCCCCACTCGGCTTGTTTGAGGATGGAACGCGCCACGCGGACGTGCTCGGTGTCGCCATTGTGCGACGCGACGGATATCGCCTGCTGCTCGCCGTCGAGATGCTTGCCGAAGTCTTTGGCGAAGACCTTCATCATGATCGGCTTCACCATCGAACGGCCGTAGACCTCGACGTTGCCGCCGAAGGAGTAGAGAAGGTCGCGCCCCGTGACCCACGAGACCGCGCCGTGGATGGTGTTCTCCGCGACGCCATTGCGGCGGTACTCGATGAGCGGCTGCCAATTCGGCATGGGGCGGATGAAGTTGGGGGCGGCGGATTCGTCGAACATCGCGGTGGAAGTGTAATGAAAATGGGCAACGTGGGAGCGGGCTTCAGCCCGCTCCGGGACGGGCTGAAGCCCGTCCCCACGTCCGTCAAGTTCGTCGGAACGTGAATGTCTCGCCTTCGTGCTCCATCGTCAGGACGTCGTTCTGCAGCCGAAAATGCGATGTGATGCCGCGGTCGGTCACGATCTGTTCGCCTTCCACGCGGTAGCGCAGCTCCATCGCGATTTCCCGGCCGCCGAGCTCGATCAGGTAGCTCATCGTGCCGTCCTCGCGAAACTCGGCGACGCGGACTTCTTCGCCGCCGGACATCACCCAACGGCCGATCAGGTCGCTCATCGGAATTCCGGCGCGACGCGGGTGAAGAACGCGTCCATGTTCGCCATCACCCGCTTCGAATCGTGGTTGTTGAAGTCGAACCAGAGCATGAGCCGATCGTCCGGATGGAAGCGTTCGCGCATCTGTTGGCGGATCGCCTCCGCGTCGCCGACGAGCGCGTTGTTCGTCGCCCGTCGCACCTTCTCCTCGTCCAGCGTGCCTTCCAGGGCGCGCCAGTAATTCGATAGCGCATCTCGTGCCTCCTCGGCCGCCTGCGCCGCATCGTCGTTGTAGAAGACGAGGACCGTGCGCGGCATGAGGCGGCGCTGCCAACCGCCGCCGTCAGGGTGATAGCCGGTCTGCATCCGCTCGTTCGTCTTTTCGATCTCGTCGCCCGGCGTGATCGAGAGGTTGAAGACGCCGACGGGGAGGAGCGTGTTCGCGAAGAGCTGGGTCGCCGGATCGTGCGAGCCGATCGAGAGCCGCAGCAGATCGAGACGCGATTCCTGCGGGACGATCTTCAAATTCGGAAACGTCCAACGCGGCTCGACCTCGATCTCGTCGCGATACGCGCCGAACGCTTCCTGCACGCGCTGCCAGTCTTCATCTTTGCGGAAGTCCGCGCGCTTCAACGAACGGCGGCGGACCATCGACGAGCTGAGCGTCTCGCCGCGGATCAGGCGGAGAAAGATCTCCGTCGCCTCTTCGAAGATCTTGTTCTTGACCACGGGCCACGCCGCGGCCTCGACCGGATTGCGCGGCACGATGCCGTACGGGACGTTGATGAACGGAAAGCGGCCGGACGCGAACCCGATCGTCAGCAGCCGCTGCTCCTCCGGATCGAGGCCGTGCAGCGCGAGAAACGTGCGGATGCGTTCCGCGTGCGCGATCGGGCCGCCGTTGCAGAGGATGTTGAGGATCGCCGAGCCGACGCCGATCTGCTGGGTGCGCGCGAACACGCGCGTCGCGAGCTGGAGGATGTCCGTGTTCAGGCCGATCTCGCCGACGAAGTGCGGGATCACCGCGCCGGGATTCGTCTTCTGAGTCTCGGTGGAGAGATGGCTCTCGGCGACCCAGGCGGTGCCGGCACCGAGGCGGTCGGCGAGCTCCACCTGCTCGAAGAAGTTGCGGAACATCGTCGCCTCGTCGGGCAAGTAGCCGTGCACTTCGGTTTGGCAGATGGAGAAAAAGACGTCGAATTCCATGCGCGCGGTACATTAGCGCAATGCGCCGTCCCGTCGTCCTTCTGCTTCTTCTCGTCGCGTGCGCGTCCAGCGGGCTCTACGTCGTCCCCGACCTTGCCACGTACCAGCGCACCGTCGCGGCCGACCCGTCGAAGGAACTCGTCGACGTCTCGACGTTCGCGCCGATCGACGTCCGCTACGCCACGACGAACAACTTCATGAAGATGCAGCTGTACCCCGTCGCGCGCGTGCTGTTGCGCAAGCCGGCCGCCGACGCGTTGCGCGACATTCAGGCGGAGCTGGCGAAGGAAAACCTCAGCGTGAAAGTCTTCGACGGCTACCGCCCGTACCGCGTGACGAAGGCGATGTGGGAGCCGATCAAGAACCCCGATTTCGTCGCCGACCCGGCGAAAGGCTCACGCCACAATCGCGGCGCCGCCGTCGACTTGACGCTCATCGATTTGCGCACCGGCCAGGAGCTCGTGATGCCGACGCCGTACGACGACTTCACGGCGAAGGCGCGGCAGGACTTCATGGACCTGCCGGCCGAGGCGATTGCGAACCGCGCGAAGCTCCGCGAGGTGATGACGAAGCACGGCTTCGAGCCGCTCCCGTCGGAATGGTGGCACTTCGACTTCGGCGGCTGGCAGAAGTTCGAGTTGATGGACATCCCGCTGGAGAACGTAGGGCAATAAAACGTAGGGCCGGCTCTCCAGCCGGCCCAATATCAACGCTGGGCCGACTGGAGAGTCGGCCCTACGTTTTTTAGAACCGCGTCACCATCGAGAGCGATCCCACCTTGTAAAACTTCGAGCTGTCGTACGCGAAGTCGACCTGGAAGCGCGGCCACGCCAGGCCGGCGCCGACCGACCAGTGATTCTGCGCCTCGCCCTTCGGGTAGAGCAGCGCGGCGGCGACGGCATCCGGCGCGTTGAGCGGACCGCGCCATTCGATCGAGTGCGCGGGATCGCGCCAGAAGCCGGCGCGCAGCGCGAACGGGATCTTCGTCGAGAAGAAGTACTCCGTGCCGAGCCGAAGCTCGGTCACGTCTTTCGCCTCGTACGGATTCTCGATGTCGCGCACGTCGGCGACGGTCGAAACGAAGTCGTCGGTGAGATTCGAGTACTTCACGTGCACCGCATCGCCGTTGATCGTCAGCGTCGGAATCGGACGGACGGAGACGCCCAGGCCGTAGATGTCGGGGATGTGGAACGTCGTGTCGGCGAGCTTCTCGAACTCGAGGTTGTTGCTCGCCGTGGCGATGAACGTCGGGGCGACGAACTTCGGCCCCTGCTTGAACACGCCGCCGACGCTGATCTTGTCCGTCGCCTCGAACTTGAAGCCGGCGCCGAACGTGAGGTCGTTCTGGTCTTTCATCACCAGCGCGCCGTTCTTCACGTCCGCGGTGGCCTGCACGCTGATGCTGTCGAATGCGAACGTCGGCGTCACGCGGAACGTGAACGAAGACTCGCTGAACGTCTGGTAACGCGCGTTCGCGCCGAGGGAGAGCTTGCCGAACTTCCACGCGCCGGCGAGGCCGAACGTCCGCTGCCGCACGTCGACCGCGGTCAGGAACGGGTTCACGGTGTATTCGAGGCACGCGAACGGATCGTTCGCCTGGCGGCGGATGTTGTTGCACTCCGTCGCGGTCACCGGCGCCTGGCCGTTCTTGGGGAGGAAGAAGTTCGGCACGTCCGTCTCCACGGCGCCGGTGAACTCGTTGCGCTGCGGCACGACCTGCCCCGCGCCGCCGTTCTTCAGCGGCTCGTGGTAGTACGCGCCGATCGTGAAGTTCTTGATCGGATACACGACGCTGGCGAAGGAGATCACCACGCGATCGCTGTAATGCGTGAACGGCGTGCGGTTGACGTTCGGGAACGTGCCGCTCGTCGTGAGCACCTGCTGCTCGAGGTAGTTGCGCGCCTCGATCGAGATCTCCGGCTTGCGCAGGATCGTGAGGCCGGCGGGATTCGCCTCGGCCGCCGAGGCGTCGTCGGCCAAGCCGAGAAAGGCGCCGCCCATGCCGAGCGAACGCGCTCCCGGATTGCCGAAGTTGAATTGCAGACCGGAGAGCGACTCGATATCCGTGTTCTGAGCCGCAGCAGGCAACGCGGCGAGGGCCAACAACAAGAGCCATTTACGCATGGGGGAAGGATAGCAAATGCGCCCCCGCACAATGTGACAGGTGTCATCCTGAGGCGGGCACGGCCCGCTGCGTTTGTTGGCCAAGCCTCCACTACAAGGCGGGCACACGACGAGGGAAAAACGTAGGGCCGGCTCGCCAGCCGGCCCCATGAACCATGGTCGCGGCGGGCATCGCCCACCGCATCATTCCCGACTGCGGCCGGCTGGAGAGCCGGCCCTACGTTTTACAGCGAGACGCGCGCCGCGAGCACCAGATCCACAATCTGGGGGATGACATCTTCCGGCGCGCCGAGCTGCTTCGCTTTGTCCTTGCGCCAGCTCCACTCGATCTGCCCGTTCGCCAGGCTCTTCGCCCCGACCGCCACCCGCAGCGGGAAGCCGATCAGGTCCGCGTCTTTGAACTTCACGCCCGGACGTTCGTCGCGGTCGTCGAACAGCACGTCGATGCCGGCGTTCCGCAGCTTGTCGTAAACGTCCGTCGCCGCCGTCATCACTGCCTCGTCCCGGCCGAGCGACGTCACCACGACTTCGAAGGGCGCGATCGGCATCGGCCAAATGATCCCGTCGGCGTCGTGGCTCTGCTCGATCGCCGAAGCCACCGTGCGCCCGATGCCGAGGCCGTAACAGCCCATGATCATCGGCTGCCGTTCGCCCTTCTCGTCGAGATACTCGCAATGCATCGCATCGGAGTACTTCGTGCCGAGCTTGAAGATGTGGCCGACTTCGATGCCGCGGTGGATCTCCAGCTGGTGGCCGCAGCGCGGGCAGGGATCGCCCACGAACACGGTCGTGAAGTCGCCCCACTCGGGCTCCGGAAAGTTGCGCCCGACGTTCGCGCCACCGAGATGCGTGTCCTTCTTGTTGCCGCCGACGACCCAGTTGCCGCGGCCCTTCAGCGAGTTGTCCGCGAGCACGCGTTTGCACTTCGTGCCGACCGGGCCGCAGTACCCGACTGGGCCACCCGTCGCGTCTTCGAACTTCGCGTCGGAGAGCATCTCCAGCATGTTGACGCCGAGGTAGTTCTTGATCTTGATCTCGTTGCCTTCGCGGTCGCCGCGGACGAGGACCATGACCGGCCCATTCTCGGTGTCGAAGACGAGCGTCTTCACGAGCTCGGACGTCGGCTTGTTCAGGAACTTGCCGACGTCATCGATCGACTGCGTCCCCGGCGTATCGATCGCCAGCAACTCCTCGGACACGAAGGGCTCCGGCTCGTCGTCGAAGAACTTCGACGTGGCCTTCTCCAGGTTCGCGCCGTAACGGCAGTTCGGGCAGCTCACGACGGCGTCTTCGCCCGACTGGGCAAGGACCATGAACTCGTGCGAGGCGGAGCCGCCGATGTTGCCGGTATCGGCTTCGACCGGAACGTGGTCTAACGCACAACGATGAAAGACTCTCGTGTACGCGTCGCGCATCGCCTCGTAGGTCTTGTCGAGCGATTCCGTCGAGCTGTGAAACGAATACGCGTCCTTCATGATGAATTCGCGGCCGCGCATGAGGCCGAAACGGGGCCGCACTTCGTCGCGGAACTTCATCTGGATCTGGTAGAGGTTGACCGGCAGCTGGCGGTAGGAGTTGACCGCGTCGCGCACGGTGTCGGTGATGACTTCCTCGTGCGTCGGGCCGAAGACGAAGTCGCGGTCGTGGCGGTCCTTGATCCGCAGCAGCTCTTTGCCGTACTTCTGCCAGCGTTGCGATTCCATCCACAACTCTGCCGGCTGGATGGCCGGCATGAGCAGCTCGACGGAGCCCGCGCGGTTCATTTCGTCGCGGACGATGGCTTCCAGCTTCTGGATGGAGCGGAGGCCGAGGGGGAGGTAGGTGTAGATGCCGGCAGCGACTTTGCGGATCATGCCCGCGCGCATCATCAGCTTCTGGCTGATGACGTCGGCGTCGGCCGGGACTTCGCGGAGCGTCGTGATGAAATACTGAGTCCAGCGCATTGGATTCCTCGGAAAAAGCCGGCATTCTACAGCGGCCGCGGCCCGCGGCGTCAGTGGGCCACGTCACGGCAACTTCGGGGTACTGCCGTTTGCTTGAGAGAGTGGCGATGAGCGAAAAGCGAATTCTCGTCTTCGATCGAACGCCCGTGGCGCGCATCGTGTCGATCGCCGCCAGCTGCGCCGCCGGCGCGCTCTTCTTTTCCTATCTCTCCGAGCCGCCCATCGACCTCCTCCCCCTCCTCGGTCTGGCCCTGCTTTGCCTGCTCACGCTGGCGACGGCGTTCGTGCAGTACGGCGATCACATCTACGTGAGCGATGCCGACGGCGTGATGTACGAGAACTGGCTCCTGAAACGCCTGGGCAAACACGGGCGGTGGATGCATTGGGAGGACATCGTGGAGGTGCGGGAGATTCGCGACCGGGTGCTGATTCTACTGTCGAGGGACGGGCGGCGGATGCTGGTCGACGCGATCTTTGGCTACGCGATTGCACGGGCGGAGATCCTCAGGCGCGCGCCGCACGCGGTGTTCAGCGGGACGCTCGCGCGCGACGAAACTTGAAGAAACGTCTCCTCATCGGCTCCGCGGCCGCCCTCGCCGTCGTTCTCATCGTCTTCGGGATCGTGTTGTCGCGGCAGCGGCTGCAACGGCATCGCGTGTTCCGTCTCGCGCCTGCCGAAAAAGCGCCTGCGCCCGCCGGCATCCCGCCCGTGGAACAGTGGTCGGACACGTTCCGCCGCATGCCCGCGAAAAACCTCGCGGCGCTGCTAACACAGATCGCCCAGCAGCAACCCAATCTCTACAACCAGTGGTCGCTCCAGTACCTGCATGCCCGCGCTTTGCTGGAAGATGATCAGCCAGCCGAGGCGGCGGAGAAGCTCGCGCCGTTTCTCGGCGCCGGCAATCCGATGCGCGATCTCGCGCTGTATCATCAGGCGGAGATCGACGACGCGCGCAACGAACGCGCGCTCGCCAGCAAGTCGCGAACGACGCTCATCTTCGAGTACCCGCGCGGCTTCTATCGCGACGAGGCGATCGACGAGGAGACGGAGTACCTCGCGGAGACGGATGCGAAGCAGCTGATCGCGTTCGCGACGAAACTCTATCCGTCCGCCGACGCGAAACGGCGTCGCGATCTCGCGGCGCACATCTGCGAGGCGCAAATGAAGGCGGGGAACACGGCGGACGCTCTCGCGCGCGGGCTCGCGGTGCTCGCCGGAGGGACGACCGACGATCCCGCGGATCGCGCCAGCCGCGTGATCGACCAGCCGGCGCTCGTCGCGAAGATGACGCCGCAGCAGAAAGCGCTCCTCGGCGAATCGATGCAGAGCCATCGCCGTTTCGATCGCGCCGTCGCCTTGCTTTCCGCGGCCGTCGGTGGGCTGCCTCCGCGTCGCGACGACTTGACGTTCGCCATCGGCCGGAGCGCGTTCGGCGACGAGAAGTTCGAAGAAGCGCGCGCGACGTACCTGCGCGGCGCTGCGTCCACCGTCGATCCGAAATGGAAGGCGACGTTCCTTTTCCACGCCTCCCGCGCATCGCAGCTCCTCGGAGACGACAAAGCGGGCGAGCAGCTTCTGACGCAGACCATCGCAGTTCCCGGTCGCTTCCCCGCAACGACCGCGGCCATCACGCAACGCATCCGGACGCGTTTGCATCAGAAACGCGTCGTCGAAGCGGCGACCGATCTGCAGCTGCTGCGCAAGACCGCGCCGAACGATCACGCGCTCGTGGAAGGGTCGATCGCGTATGCGCTCGGCCTCATCGCCGGCGGCAATCCGACCGGCGCGTTGTCCGTCCTCAACTCGATTCCGCCGAAGCTGCTCGATCCGTACGATCGCGCCGAAGTCGCGTACTGGCGCGCGCGTGCGCTCGAAGGACGCGATCCGCGCGCGGCCTTCGCGGCGTATCTCACCGTGCTCCGCGCCGATGCGCCGACGCACTTCGCCTACTTCACCCGAGAGCGCCTCGACGCGCCGGCGATGAAGCCGCATCTCGCGCAGGAGTTGGCGACGCGCGACGCGCAGATCGCCGCGCTCGTCCATACGAAAAACTTCGCGGCCGCCCGCCCGCTCGCGACCGATCGCGTGCTGCTCGCGCCGACGAAGGAAGCTCTCCAACAGCTGGAATCGATCTACAAGGAGTTGCCGCCGTATCGCGCCGTGCTGGAGCTGACGCCGCTGTCGTTTCCGGCTTTCCCTTCCGTCGACGCGAAGGATCGGCCGGCGCTCCTGATGGCGATGGGCCTCTTCGACGAGGCGGCCGACGATGTGCCGCGCCGTTACGGGTTGCGCCCGATGCGCGACGGGCTCACGCAATCGCTCGCGCTCAATCGCGGCAACGCGTCGCGCGAGTCGATCTACGCGATCGAGGTGCTGACGAACGGCCTGCCGACCGACTACGTGCCCGAGCTTCTGCCGCAGTCCGTCCGCCAGCTGCTCTATCCGCGCTACTTCTATGACGCGATCGAAGAGGACTCTGCGAAGTACAAGGCCGACCCGACGCTGGTGCTGTCGATCATGCGCGAGGAGTCGCGCTTCAATCCACGCGCGAAGTCCGAGGCCGCGGCGCGCGGGCTGCTGCAGTTCATCATCACGACCGCGCGCAGCATCGGCCGCGACGTCGGCCTCGTCGACGTTTCCCCCGAGGACCTCTACGACCCCCGCGTGATCATCCGGCTCGGCGCGAAGTACATCGCGACGCTCACGACGACGTTCGACGGCAACCGCTACAAAGCTGCCGCCGCTTACAACGCCGGCCCGAAACAAACCGCGCTCTGGTCCCGCCTCTCCCCCGCCCCCGGCGACGATTTCTTCCTCTCGTCAGTAAACTTCGACGAGACGAAACACTACGTGCGCAAAGTGATGAACTCGTATCGCCGCTACGACGAGCTTTACGGCCGGGCGGGCGTGCAGGGAGGGCTACGGGCGGAGCCGTGACATGCGACAGATTGCGATGAGCGTGCAGGTGGAGAACGGGAAGGTGACGTTCTCGTTTGGGGAGCCGGTGTCGATCCTGACGGTCGACGTGACTGATCCCTCCGAAAGGATGATGTGGCAGGTCATTGCGGACGACTTTCAGGAAGTCGAGGTCGGGTCCGGGATCGAGGTTGGGCTCGCTCAGAGTTGGTCCATCGACGAAGCGCCGCCCGCGTTGCTCGCGCTTCTCCAGCAGGTCGAAGAGAGCGCGCAACGAGAGCTCGAAGAGCACGGACCCTCGCAGCCGCTCAACACGGTGGTCGAGTACGGCGTCGTGCCTCCGGGCTATCGCGAGAAGGCGCCCGCAGCGCCGCTCACGCCCGGCGAATACGCCGTCCTGGTCTTCGCCGAGCAGGGCTCCGCGTCGGCGCGTTTCACGTTGTAAGTCTGCTGCAATGTAGGGCCGGCTCTCCAGCCGGCCCAGCGTCGACATCGGGCCGGCTGGAGAGCCGGCCCTACATTTTCCCCGCGATCGCTCGTTCGTAGAGCTCGCGGTACATCGGGACCACGCGGTTCACGTCGAAGCGTTCGATCGCGACTTCGCGCGCGCGTTTGCCCATCCATTCGCGGAGGTCGGCGTCGCTGAGGATCTCGATTGCGTGGGCGGCCATCGCCTCGACGTCGCCGGCATCGTGCAGGAAGCCGGTCTCGCCGTGCTCCACCACCTCGGGGAGGCCGCCGAGGTTCGTGCCGATGACCGGGACTTCGGAGGCCATCGCTTCGAGGGCGGCCATGCCGAACGACTCGGCGTCGGACGGCAGGAGGAACAGATCGGAGGCGCCGACGAGCTCCTCGAGGTTCGGCACATTCCCCAGGAAGTAGACGCGATCGACCAGATGCTGTTCGCGGCAAAACGCCTCGGCGCGGCTCCGATCGGGGCCGTCGCCGATCATCAGCAGGCGGCTGGGCACGACCGGCGCGACGCGGGCGAAGACCTTGAGCACGTCCATCACCCGCTTCACTGGCCGGAAGTTCGAGACGTGCGTGATCAGCTTTTCCTGGCCGCCGCCGAACATGTGCCGGAACGGTGATTCGTGGCGGTGGAAGCGTTTCGGATCGACGAAATTCGGGATGACTTCGATCGGCTTCGGCGTCGAAAAATTGTTCAGGGTCTGGTCGCGCAGCCAATGCGAAACGGCGGTGACGCCGTCCGACACTTCGATGCCGAACTTCGTGATCGGCAGGTAGCTTTCGTCGCGGCCGACGAGCGTGATGTCCGTCCCGTGCAGCGTCGTGATCACCTTCAGGCGATCCGACTTCAGGATCTGTTTCGCGAGATGCGCGCTGATCGCGTGAGGGATCGCGTAGTGAACGTGGAGCACGTCAAGTCGTTCATACGACGCGACTTCCGCCATCTTCGTCGCCAGCGCGAGCGTGTACGGCGGATAGGGATCGAAGAGCGGGTACGGCGTCACGATCACTTCGTGAAAACGCACGCGTTCGTGGAGGATGTTGAGGCGCGACGGCAACGCGTAGCTGATGAAGTGCACGTCGTCGCCACCCTTCGCCAACGCGATCCCGAGCTCCGTCGCAACGACGCCCGAGCCGCCGAACGTTGGGTAGCAGGTGATGCCGATCCTCACACTTCCCTCCCGCCGTAGGCACCGATGAGGTCATCGACGCGCGGCGGCTGCTTCGTCACGAAGGCCTCGCCGTACTCCACGCCGATCAGCGCGCCGAAGTGCTTGCCGCGAGCCTCGATCATCTCCAGGAACTTCGGATCGGAGATGAACGTCTGCGGCTCCTTCGATTTCGGATCGTGAAACTGCGACTTGAACGCCGCGATGGAGCGCATCTTCTTTTTCCACGCCTTCGTGACGTCTACCACGAACGACGGCGGGAACATGTAATTCTGCAGGTAGTAGATGGTCGTCTGTGGGCGATGCGCGGGCAATCCGGTCTCCAGCGCTTTCAGCCCCGCATAAAAAGAAGCCTCGGTCACGAGGCGCCCGGCGCGGGTGTGATCCGGATGGCGATCGTCGGGATACGGAGTGAAAACGAGCTTCGGCCGGCAACGGCGGATGACGTCCACAAGGATCAGCTCCTCTTCGCGGCCGGTGCGCAACGCGCCGTCACCGAAGTCGAGCTGTTCTCGGAAGGTGGCGCCGAGGATTCGGGCCGAGGCCTGGGCTTCACGCTTGCGGGTTTGAGGCGTGCCGCGCGTGCCCATCTCGCCGCTCGTGAGATCGATCATGCCGACGCGCAGACCGTCCGCGACGGACTTCACGATCGTGCCGGAGGCGGAGAGCTCGACGTCGTCGGGATGCGCGCCGAAGAAGAGAAGGTCGACGTTTTCCATCAAAGGCTGATGATCCTGAAGTGGTCGGAGTCCGGCTCGATGCAGTCGACGAGCCGCTCGGTGAGGAGGTTGCGGTATTCGCACCAGTACGCGATCCAGCCGACGACGCGATCCTGCACGTGGCGATCGGGATGGAGCGTGGCGACGAGCTCGCGCACGGCGGCGAAGCGTTCGCGATCCTTGCGCGCGAGGCCGCGGATGGAACGCTCGGTCAATTTCTCGAAGTGATACTCGATGTGGCCGATGGACTTGTTGATGGCGCGCGCCAGCGCATGCTCGGCGGGCAATGCGAGCTCGCCGATGGCGGTCATTTTTTCCGCCAGCGCTTCGCGCGCTTCATCGGCGAGGCGGCGAATCTCGGCGACGCCTTCCGGCTCGCGGTCCGCGAGCAAGCGGTCGACGTTCGTGAACGCGTCGGCAGGTTGGATCGAGAAGCGCTCGAAGATGCGCACGACGCGTTTCGGCGCGACGAGCGCGTGTCCACGCAACGCGATGCGCGGCATGCGCACGCCCAGGAGATCGTAGAGCGGGGCGATTTGCGCGTAGTAGGCGATCTCCGCGGGTCCGCCGACGAAGACGTCGGGCCGGATCACGGAGTCCTGCAGCAGAGGACGCGTGATCGCCGACGTCGACGTCCGTTCAGGCGCCGGCGGATGCGCGCGGTCGTACGCGATGCGATTGCCGTCATCATCGAGCGCGAAGAAGAGCGTGTACGGCTCGCCCGCCTCGCGCGGCACCACCTGCGGCGTGTACCCGGCGTCCGCGATCTCGCGAGACCGATCGCCGACCGCGCGTTGCACTTCGTCCCAACGAGCGTTGATCGCATCGAACAACGGCGCGCCTTGCGCGCGCAGCTCGGGGAGCAGCGCGTCGATGAAGATCACCTTCTCGTCCGCGAGCACGGTCGCGAGCAGCTCCGCGAACGAGTCGCGGAACGTGATGCCCGGACGGAGCCATTGCGGACGCTCGATGCCGAGGATGGCGAGGAGCTCGACGATGAGCGATTCGGGGAGGGGAAGCGATCCGACGGTCGCGTGCGAATCGACGGCGCGCGTCGTGCGCACGTGCACGAGATCGAGTTGCGCGCGCTCTTTCGCCTGCAGCGCGAGCGTCGCCACCTCGTTGAAATCGTGATCCTCAGTCGCGAGCCAGAAGAAGACCGTCGCCGGCGTTCCCTCCGACTCCAGCTCGCGGCGCATCTTCAGCAACGTCGCGATCTTGGCCAGCGTGTACAGCGGCCCGCCGGCGAAGCCGACCTGCTGGCCGGCGACGAGCGTAACCGTTCCCCCCGCGGCCCAGCGCCGCACTTCGGGGCCGACGAATGAGCCCCAACGGCGGTTCGACTCGATCAACGCGTCGACGAGTGACTGCGGCGGAGACGTGAAGTCGGCCGCGGGGCGATGGCGCGCAGCTTCACGTGGGAGGAAGCGTTGATCACCTCGGAGCCAGTCGAGAACGAAACGATTGAAGCCGGGGTACTTCGCGAGCGGAACGCGGATACATCCCGAGTCGCTCATCGCATCCTGCTCCCGACCAGAATGAGCCGCGGCGAGGTGTGGTCGTAGGGGGCGCCCGTGAAATCGCCGAACGCGGTATGAATCGAAAGGTCGCACGACGTAAACATCATCGAAATCTCGTCGAGATCGTAGCCTCGCACCCGCTCCAGATAGCGCTTGTGTCCGATCGTTATCCGTTTGTTGAACGAGCGGTCAGATCCGTCGAACCAACGCTCGATGTTGACCTCGCCCAACGGGGTCGCGCGCGACTCCCGTTGCACGAGCTTTTCCAGCTCGCGATGGACGTTGAGGTAGTCGAAGAGAAACGGAGCGCGCGGCATCAACACGCGCGCCATCTCGCGCACGACCTGGAGATTTTCCGCCTCCGTGGCGAAGTAGCCGAAGCTGGTAAAGAAGTTGACGAGCCCCGCGAAGCTCGCGTTGCAGAAGGGGAGCTGGCGCATGTCCGCCCGCGTGACCGCGATCGGGCCGTACTCCGCAATGCCGGCGCGGAGCATCGTGTAGGAAAGGTCGCAGCCGATGGCCCGATAGCCGTGCGCCTGCAGCTCCTGCATGTGCCGGCCGCGGCCGCAAGCGAGGTCGAGCACCGGCCCGTTCAGATGTCCGCACTGGCTCTTGAAGAATGCGACCTGCTGCTTCGCCTCATCGTCGTCGCGATAGGAGTACAGCTCGAGATACTCCTCGCCGAACCATTCCTGATACCAGGTCATTCGCGGAGCGGACTGTATCGCAGGTGGACGCGCGAAACGTGGGAGCGGGCTTCAGCCCGCTCCGGGACCGGCTGAAGCCGGTCCCCACGTTCCTTACTCTAGGCGCCGCAAGTGCTCTCGAGCCCGCTCCAGCGCGAGCTCCAACGTCTGCACCAACGCGCGCCGACTCCCACGTGGGAGCGGGCTTCAGCCCGCTCCGGGACCGGCTGAAGCCGGTCCCCACGTTCCTTACTCCAAGCGCCGCAGGTGCCCTCGAGCTTGCTCCAGCGCCAGTTCCAAACGTCTGCACGAACGCGCGCGCCGACTCCAACGTGGGAGCGGGCTTCAGCCCGCTCCGGGACCGGCTGAAGCCGGTCCCCACGTTCCTTACTCCAGGCGCCGCAAGTGTTCGCGAGCCTGCTCCAGCGCCAGTTCCAACGTTTGCACCAACGCGCGGGCCGACTCCAACGTGGGAGCGGGCTTCAGCCCGCTCCGGGACCGGCTGAAGGCGGTCCCCACGTTCTTCTACTCCAAGCGCCGCAAGTGTTCGCGGGCTTGCTCCAGCGCCAGTTCCAACGTCTGCACGAGCGCGCGGGCCGACTCCAACGCGGGATCGGCCGCAGCCTCATCCGCGAAAGGCTCGATCTCCGCCACCGCTACATCCCCGAACGGGTCCTCCTCGGGCTCCTCGGCGATGAACGGCGTCACGGACAGCTTCGGCGTGCCGGCCGACGACTGCGTGACGCCGGCGCGGGCGGTCATGTCGGGGGCGGAGAGCGGCGGCAGTTCGTAGAGCGTCGTGTCGACGTTCTTCTTCAGGTTGTCCAGGATCTGCGCGACGGCGGTGCGCAGCGTTTGCGTCACGCCGCCGCCGTTGATCGCCGTCGCTTCGACGACGGGATGATGGCCGGGCTGCAAATACGCGGTCATCTCTTCGACCGTCGAGACATTGGGGAGGTCGCGTTTGTTCAGCTGGAACACGATGGCGACCTTGTCGGGATCGATGCGGTTCACGCGCAGGTTCGTGCGCAGATTCTCGAGGCTTTCGAGGTTCGCGTTCTGCATCGTCCGTTGCGAGTCGGCGACGAACACCACGCCGTCTGCACCGCGCAGCACGAGCTTGCGCGTCGCGTCGTAGAACACCTGGCCCGGCACCGTGTAAAGCTGCACGCGCACCTTTTGGCCCGCGATCGTGCCGAGCTCCATCGGCATGAAGTCGAAGAAGAGCGTGCGGTCGGTCTCCGTCGACATCGAGATCATCTTGCCTTTGTTCTCGAGCTTCGGATTCGCGTAGATCTTTTCGAGGTTCGTCGTCTTTCCGCAGAGACCTGGCCCGTAGTACACGAGCTTGACCGTGACTTCATTAATGGCTTTATTGATGAGGACCATTTGCTGGCGTTCTCCGTGTCGGACCGCGATACAGATTAGCACTTAGAATACGGGCCGTTCATGCTCCCCGCCGGCACGCGCATCGGTCCCTACGAAGTGCTCGGACTCCTCGGCGAAGGAGGCATGGGCCAGGTTTATCGGGGCCGCGATCCGCGCCTGGGGCGAGAGATCGCGATCAAGGTTCTGGCGAAGGATTCGGCGCACGATCCCGATTCCATCGGCCGCTTCGAGCGCGAGGCGCGCGCCGTTGCCGCGCTCTCCCATCCGAACATCCTGGCCATCCATGATTTTGGCTCGCACGACGGCACGTTCTTCGTCGTCACCGAACTGTTGGAAGGCAAGACGCTGCGCAAGCGCATCGAGGAAGCGCCGCTGAATTGGCGCAAGGCGGTCGACGTCGGCGCAGAGATCGCCGAGGGATTGGCGGCGGCGCATTCGAAGTCGGTGGTGCATCGCGATCTCAAGCCGGAGAACATCTTCCTTACGGCAGACGGACGCGTGAAGATTCTCGACTTCGGCCTCGCGCAGCACGATCCGATGCTCGCGGCCCAGCAGGACGAAGGGGACATGCCGACCGCGAAATGGTTCCAGACCGACCCTGGCACGGTGATCGGCACGCTCGGCTACATGTCGCCCGAACAGCTGCGCGGCGAGGTCGTCGACCCGACGGCCGACATCTTCTCCCTCGGCTGCGTCCTCTTCGAGATGGTGACGGCGAAGAAGCCGTTCCATCGTCAATCCGGTGCGGCGACGATCGCCGCGATCCTCAAGGAAGACCTGCCGCGCGACGAGCTGGCCGCCGTGGTACCGCAGGAAGTGCAACGCATCATCGAAGGCTGTGTCGAGAAATCGGCCGGCGCGCGGTTCCAGTCGGCGCGCGATCTCTCGCTCACGCTGCGCGCGATCGGCAGCAGCTCGTCGATCATGAAGTCGCCGCTGCTGGAGCAGGTCACGCGGCGGCGCAAACGCGGTACGTCGTCGATCGACTCGATCGCCGTCCTGCCGTTCCGCAACGTCACAAACGATCCGAATGCCGAGTACCTCAGCGAAGGCATCACGGAAGGCATCATCAACAAGCTATCGCAACTGCCGAAGCTGAAGGTGATGGCGCGGAGCACGGTGTTCCGTTACCGCGGCCGCGATGCCGACGCGCAAGCCGTCGGCCGCGAGCTGCGCGTTCGCGCCGTGCTGTCGGGACGGTTGCAGCAGATTGGCGAGCGGCTGCTGATCAACGTCGAATTGGTCGATTCCGTCGACGGCTCGCAGCTCTGGGGTGAGACGTACAACCGCGAGCTCGCCGACCTCGTGCAGCTGCAGGAAGAGATGTCCGGCGAGATCGCCGACAAGCTCCGCCTCAGGCTCACCGGCGCGGAGAAGAAGAAGCTCCGCAAACGCACGACCGAGAACACCGAGGCGTATCAGCTGTATCTCAAGGGTCGCTATCACTGGAACAAACGGACCGAGGAGTCGCTGAAACGCGGGATCGGATTTTTCCGCGATGCCATCGATTCCGATCCCTCGTTTGCCAGCGCGTACGCCGGGCTCGCGGACAGCTTCGTCAGTCTCGCGACGAACGTTCCGCTGTTGCCGCAGGACACGATGCCGAAGGCGAAAGCCGCTGCGCAGAAGGCGATCGAGATCGATGAGAGTCTCGCCGAAGCGTGGGCATCGCTCGGCGCGGTGCTCTGGTGGTACGACTGGGATTGGGAAGGCGCGGAAAGCGCGTACAAGAAGGCGATCGAGCTCAATCCGAATTACGCGACGGCGCACGACGGCTACGGCATGCTCCTCTGCGCGCGCGGCCGTTTCGATGAGGCGATCCAGCAAATCAACCGCGCCGCGGATCTCGATCCGTTGTCGCTCATCATCGGCGTGCACGCCGGCTGGCCGTTTTTCTTCGCTCGCGATTACGAATCCGCCGTGCGTCGTTTCCGCAAGGCGCTCGAGCTCGACGAGCATTTCATCCCCGCCCACGGCTGGCTCGGCCTCGCCCTCGGGCAACAACGCCGTTATGACGAGGCGGTCGACGCCTTCCGTCGCGCCATGGAAGTCGAGCGCTCGCCGATCCTGCTCGCGATGCTCGGCCACACGTACGCCATCGCGGGCAAGAGCGCGGAGGCGAAACGTGTGCTGCAGGTGCTGCACGAGCAGGAAGAGACGCGTTACGTTTCGCACTACGACCTGGCCGTGATCAACGCCGGATTGGGCGAAAAAGAAGAGGCGATGAACCGCCTGCAACGCGCCTACGACGACCGCTCGTCGTGGATGGTCTTCCTCGAAGTCGATCCGAGATTGGATGGTTTACGCGACGAGGTCGCTTTCCGCAGACTGACGGCGCGTTTGCACTAAGCGGGAAAATGTAGGGCCGGCTCTCTAGCCGGGCCAATATCGACGCTGGGCCGGCTGGAGAGCCGGCCCTACATTTTCCCGCCCACGTGCGTGCTAACCTTTCCTCATGTCACGCAAACTTCTCCTTGAAAAAGTGCGGCATGAGCAGGTGATCGGCGTCGTCCGCGAGGACAGTGTCGAGGCCGCCGAGGCGGTGGCCGATGCGTATGCGAAGAACGGCATCCGCATCCTCGAAGTCACGCTCACCACGCCGGACGCTTTCGAATTGATGTCGCGTTTCGCGCAGAAATTCGCCGCGAGCGAAGTGATCATCGCCGCCGGCACCGTCCGCAGCTCGAACGACGCAGCGCTCGCCCGGCGTGCAGGGGCGGACGTCATCGTCTCGCCGCACATGAACCCGCAGGTCGTCGAATACGCGAACGAGAACGACCTGCTCTGCATCGCCGGCGCCGGCACGGCGACGGAGATCATCCACGCCTGGGAAACGGGCGCGGACATCGTCAAAATCTTCCCCGCCCACTTCCTCGGCGGCCCCGACTACATCCGCACGCTCCGCGGCCCGATCCGCGACATCCCGATGCTCGCCGGCGGCCCGGTGCCGCTCGACGAGATCGATACCTATCTCGACGCCGGCTGCATCGCCGTCAACCTCGGCGCCTCGCTCGCCGTGCCCGACCTCGTGCGCAATCAGCAGTGGGACGAGATCGGACGCCGCGTCACGATGGCGATCTCGATCCTCAACGGGCGTCGGCATCTGTTGCAGCCCGAGGCTTACGTCCACTGATGCTGCACGCGATCGTGCTCCTCGTCGCCACCGCGCTGCCGGCGGCGACGCGCACCGGCTGGATGACGCCGGAATCGTTTCACCTGACCGTGGGCATGCCCCGCGCCGCGGTGATGAAGACGCTCTCCGACAACGCGTGGCAGGCGAAGAAGGGCCGCGACGAGGATGAGCTGCTGATCGACTACACGTCGACGAAGGCGCTCACGCTGCAGTTCCGGCAGAACCGGCTGACCTCGATCCGCTTCGAGCTCTTCGGCATGCTGCCCGAGGTGCACCAGGCGTTCGACGAACAGAAGACCGCGCTCGCTCAACTCCTCGGCGCCCCTCGCGTGATGAAGCCCTACGCGACGATCATCTACGACGCAAAAACGCCGAATGTGTTCGTGGTGATGACGGAGAACAAGGAACGAGGCCTGCCGATGCTGGCAGTGCGCTACTTCGACCCGCGGTAATGGAGATGAAATGTGAGGACCGGCTTCAGCCGGTCCTGGGACGGGCTGAAGCCCGTCCCCACGTTTGTCAGCGCGAGCTCGCCTTCTCTGGCGCTTGCGCCACGTACTTCTGCGCCTTGCCTTCGAACACGTACACGCCTCCGCCGAGCGTGCCGAGGGAATGGGAGGACCGGCTTCAGCCGGTCCTGGGGCGGGCTGAAGCCCGCCCCCACGTTCGTTTTTCTACCGGGAAGAAGCCATCTCCGGCGCTTGCGCCACGTACTTTTGCGCTTTGCCTTCGAACACGTACACGCCTTCGCCGAGCGTTCCCACGTAGAACCGGTCCGACGTGTTCGGGTCGCGCGAGATCGTCGTCACCTCGGTATTCCGCGACGGCAGCGAAAGGGCCATCCAATCCGATTCCGCCGGGTCGCCGACGAGCACTTCGCGTTGCTGGCGGGACGTGAGGAACAGCTCGTTCGCGCTCCCGAAGACCGACGCGTATTGCGCGTCGGGAGCTTCGGCGGAGTGCCAGATGCGGTCGATGTCGACCCGGCCCGACTTCACGCCGTGGAAGCCGGCGACGAAGACGAATTGCGAGCCGTTCAGCTTGCGGATCGCGAGCGTGCGGCCGCGCGTCGGGGCGTCGGCGATCGTGTTCCACGCCGCACCGTCGTAGACCTTCACGCCGCTTTCGGAGAGCGCGAAAAGCGCGGGATTCGGGCCGAGCGCGCCGACGGCGATGTCGACCGTACGATCATCCGCGCCGGCGAGGCGATACCAGCTCTTGCCCGCGTCGCGCGACGTGAGCACGCCTTCCGACGTCGCGGCGAAGAGACGGGAACGATTGAAGCGCAGGACTTTGTCGACGCGGATCGGCGTATTCGCCGGCTCCGACTGCGTCCACTCGACGCCGTCGTTGCTCCAGAAGAAGCCCTTCTCCGTACCGGCGACGAGATGCGGATCGCCACCGACGTCGGGCGAGACGGCGAGCGACAGGATCTCGGGGAGCTTCGTCGTGCTGACGCGCATCCAGTTCGCGCCCGCGTCATCGGAGCGATAGATGCCGGAGGCGGCGCCGCCGTTCATCACCGCCGCGAACACGCGGTTCGGGACGAGCGGATCGGCCACGACGGTCGTGATGTGCAGATTGCGCAGGCCGTCCGAGGAACGGGTGAAGGTCTTCGCGCCGTCGTTGGAGACGTACACGCCGTCGCCTTCGACGCCGAGGATGATGCGGCGCGGGCGTTGGGGATGGACGACGATGGAGTTGACGACGAGGCCTTCGTCGGACACGACATACCACGACTTTCCGCGATCCTCCGACCGGTAGAGACCGGCGACGGAACCGGCGTAGACCGTGTCGCGGTTGCAGGCGTCCACTTCGATGTCGTGGATGCGCCGGTTGTTGAAACCGTCGCGGTAGCGCGTCCAGAGGTCGCCGCGATTCTTCGTGTTGTAGACCCAGCCGCAGGTCGAGACCCACAGGCTGTCGGGATCGTCCGGCTCGATCGTGATCGAGAACATGTCGGTGTCGAGCACCATCCCGTTGTTGATCAGCTTCCAGGTCTTGCCGCCGTCTTCGGTGCGGATACCTTGGCGCCAGGTGCCGACGTAGATGCGGTCGCGCGACCGCGGGTCGATGGCCAGCGACTCGACGTTTTCCTGATCGGAGATCTTCTCCCACGTCTCGCCGGCGTTCGCGCTGCGATACACGCCGGTCAGGCCACCGACGAGGAGGAAGTCGTCGTCTTTCGGATCGATGGCGATGGCGCGGACGGAGAAATCTTCGAGTCCCGCGTCCCGCCGCGCCCACGTCTTGCCGCCGTCTTCGGAGACGGCGATCACGCCACCGCCCCACAGCCCCCAGCAAGCGGCCCAGAGCCGCCCTTTGCGATCGAGCATGAGGTTGTCGACGACGTAGCCCGCGAACGGCATCCCGCCGCGGGGCAAGGACCAGCTGCGCGCACCGTCGTGGCTGACGTAAAGCTCGCCGCCACTGGTGCCGAGGTAGAGGGTGTCGGGATTGGAGGGATCGACGATGAGCGCGCGGACATCGGCGCCAAATAGCCCCGCCCTGCGCCACGCCGCGCCCGCCGGGACCGTGATGATGAGGATGACCAGGAAAATGAGGAACTTACGCATGCCCGCCCGTTCGATGGGATTCTGTATCAGCTGATGTCGCTAAGCAATAACGGTGCACGGCGGGCACGTAGGGCCGGCTCTCAGCCGGCCGCAGTCGAGAATGATGCGGCGGGCGTTGCCCGCCGCGACCTTGTCTGCTGGGCCGGCTGGAGAGCCGGCCCTACGTTCTCGCGTTATGCTACGCGCCGCCATGCCCAGCCTCCGCACGTGTGTTTTTCCCTGCGCCGGATTCGGCACGAGGTTCTTTCCGGCCACCAAGGTCATCCCGAAAGAGATGCTCCCGTTGGTCGACAAGCCGATTCTGCAGTACGGCATCGAGGAGGCGTTGGGGTCAGGGCTCGACAAGCTGATCATCGTCTCGTCGAAGGGCAAAGACACGATCATCGATCACTTCGACCGCACGTCGGAGCTCGAGCGCTCCCTCAAGGAACGCGGCAAGACGGACCTGCTCGCCGAAGTCGATGCGGTCAGCAGCATGGTCGACCTCATCACCGTCCGCCAGAAAGAAGCGCTCGGCCTCGGCCACGCCGTACTGATGGCGCACGACGCGGTCGGCGATCATCCGTTCGCGGTCGTGTTGCCGGACGACGTCATCCTCGCCGACGATCCGTGTCTGATGCAGATGCGGCGCGTGTTCGAAGAGACCGGGCGGCCGGTGATCGCGCTGATGGAAGTCTCGCAGGAAGAGACCTCGCGGTACGGCATCATCAAAGGCGAAGAGATTCGCGACCGCGTGTTCCGCGTGCGGGACATGGTGGAGAAGCCGAAGGTCAGTCCGCCGTCGCGGTTCGCGATCATCGGGCGCTACATCCTGCCGCCGGACATCTTCCCGCTCCTGGAGAAGACGGAGCGCGGCGCGGGTGGCGAGATCCAGCTCACGGACGCTTTGCGCGAGCTGGCGCGGAGCGGTGAGTTCTATGGTTACGTGTTCGACGGCAAGCGTTACGACGCCGGCGAGAAGCTCGGCTATCTGAAGGCGACGGTCGACTACGCGCTGAAGCATCCGAAGCTCGGCGCAGACTTCCGGGCGTATCTCGAGGGACTGTTCGGCGATGGAAAAGCGGCTGGAGATTCTCGACCTCCCGAGCGACGTAAGAACGATCGTCGGCGAGTGTGAGCTGACCGGCAGCCGGACGACTTTCGAGCGCAACGGCCGGGCGGTGGCGATTTTGATCTCGCATGACGAGTACCTCGCGTTGCGCGAGACGATCGCCATCGCGGCGGACGACGCGTTGCGCGCGCTCATCGACACCGCCGACGAAGAAGCGCGCAAAGGAATGATCGACACGCCGGAGCCGAACGTCGCGAACGACCGGGTACGCATCCCCGACTCCGTCGCGGCGTTTCCGCTCGCCGAGAACGAGCGCGCATTCGTCGCGAAGGCGTACGAGCGCATCGACGAAGATCCGATCGCGGGCGCGCCACTCTTCGAACCGTTGCGCGGGCTGTGGAGCTATCGCACCGAACATCTGCGCATCGTTTATCGCATCTTCCCCGAGGCTCGGTTCATTTTGGTGGTGAATGTGGGGAGAGCGACGCCATGACCCGGTTCGTTCTAGCCTCAGCTTCGCCGAGGCGGCGGGAGTTGCTTGCTTCGATCGGCGCAGAGTTCGACGTCGTGCCAAGCCACATCCCCGAAGTGCGCGGTGAAGACGAGACGCCGACGGACTACGTTGCGCGGTTGTCGCGGGAGAAGGCTGCCGAAGTCGCGCGCACGTATCCCGATCGATGGATCATCGCGGCCGACACGACGGTGCTCCTCGGCGAGCAACTGCTGGAGAAGCCGGTCGATGCGAAAGACGCGGAGCGCATGCTGGCCACGATCGCAGGACAAACGCACATCGTGTACACGGGCGTCACGCTGCAAAATGTCGCCAACGATTACCGCGACACGCGCGTCGCGGAGTCGGAAGTCTCCATGCTTTCTCTCGACGCGGACGACATCGAATGGTATGTCCGTACCGGCGAGCCGCTCGACAAGGCCGGTGCCTACGCCGTACAAGGCATCGGAGCGTTGTTCATCGACTCCATTCACGGTAGTTATACGAACGTTGTTGGATTGCCACTTGCTTTGCTTTTCCGAATGCTCCGCGCCGCGGGGCTCGATCCGCTGAAAACCAAATCGGAGTAACCCATGTCTTCCGCAGCAAAAATCGGCGCCTTCATGCTCGTCGTCCTGGCCATCCTCGGCTACTTCGCTTTGAGGATCGAGGACATCGACCTCTCCCGCGGCAAAAACACGCGCACGATCAAAGTGACGTTCGACAACGTGGCCGGCCTCGATGAGAAGTCGCCCGTGCGCGTGGCCGGCGTGCGCAAGGGAAAGGTCACGAAGATCCAGGTGCTGCCGACGGGCAAGGCGGAAGTGACGCTGGAGGTCGACGACGACGTGCCGCTGCGCAGCAACGCCGCGGCGCGCGTGGCAAACCTCGGCCTGCTCGGCGAGAAGTACGTCGAGCTCGATCCGGGTACGGAAGCGGCTCCGGTCATGGCCCAGAAGGAGATCGTGCTGAAGGGCAGCGCGCCTCCGAGCTTCGACGACGTGACGAATCAGGTTTCGGACATCGCCACAGACGTGAAGGCGATCACCGCGTCGCTGCGCAACGTCATGGCCGGACAGACGGGCCAGCAGCGGCTGGAAGACATCGTCGAGAACGTTCGCGGCATCACGGCGGAAGTGCGCGCGCTCATCGCGGCGAACCGCACGAACGTCGATGCGACGATGGCGAACGCGCGGGAGATCACCGCGGCGCTGAAGGTCGAGATCCCGCGGCTCGCGGCGGACATCGACCGCGTGGCGAACCAGATCGGCGGCACGGTCGGAGACAATCGGGAAGACATCCGCGTGGTCGTCGACAATCTCAAAGGCCTCTCCCACGATCTGCGCACCACGGCAGACAACCTCAACTCGATCACGGGCCAGGTGAAGAGCGGCGAAGGCACCGTCGGCAAGCTGCTCTACAGCGACGAAGCGCACGAGAAGCTGACCAGCGCGTTGTCGTCGGTCGAGAGCGGCGTGAACGAGCTGAAGAACACCCTCGGCCGCGCGAACCGCATCGGCATGGACCTCGGCATCAAGTCGAACTACTACGCGGGCCTCGACAAGAACGTGACCGGCGCTTCGAACATCGACCAGGACATCGTCGGCACGTCGCGCGCGGCGGTCGAGCTGCGGCTCGTTCCGAATCCCGATCGCAACCGCTTCTACAACATCGAGCTCGCCGACGATCCGAAGGGACGGCGGCGCGACAAGATCTTCGAGACGACGATCGTCGATCCGCTCACCGGCGCCAGCTCGACGCAGGTAACGAAGGAGACGAAGTTCGATCGCGACTTCCTCATCTCCGCGCAGGCGGGCTGGAACCTCGACAACTACGCCGTTCGCCTCGGCCTCTTCGACAACACCGGCGGCGCGGGCCTCGACTACAAGCTCAACGACCGGATCCGGATCACGGGCGAGATGTTCGACTTCAGCAAACGCCGCGATCCGAACCCGCACGTGCGCGTGTTCGGCGAATACGTCGTGCGCAAGGAGAAGCCGCGGACGCCGATGCTGTTCGTCACCGGCGGCGTCGACAACGCGCTCAACGACACGGCGTTCACGTTCGGCGGCGGCGTGCGCTGGCGGGACGACGATCTGAAGTACCTCCTGGGAAGCGTCCCCCTCGGGAAATGATCACGGCCGTCATCAAGACGATCCTCCTGTTCGGCGGCCGGTCCGCGGAGCACGAGGTCTCGATCCTCTCCGCGCGCTCGGTGGCCGACGCGGCGCCGAAGCCGCGGATCGAGATCGTGCCGATGTGCATCGCGAAAGACGGCCGGTTCTGCACGCCGGAGCGGAGCGCGCGCATCCTCGCCGGCGACGACAAGAGCGAACGCGGCGACGCCGATTTCTCGTTTGAAACGTGGATTCGCGGGCAGGCGCCGGACATCCTGTTTCCGCTGATCCACGGCTCGGGCGGGGAAGACGGCACGCTCCAGGGCTATCTCGACATCCTCGGTCTGCCTTACGTCGGCAGCGGCGTGACGGCGTCCGCGGTGGGGATGGACAAGGCGCACATGAAGCATGCGTTCGCCGCGGCGAAGCTGCCGATGGTCGAGTCGGTCGTGGTGCAGGACAGCGACTGGCGCAGCGAACGGGAACGCGTGACGCGCGCCGTGAACAATGCGCTGCGCCTTCCCTACTTCGTGAAGCCGGCGAACAGCGGCTCGTCCGTCGGCGTGACGAAGGTGAAGAACGACGAGGATCTCGCGAACGCCATCGCCTTCGCGCTGCGGTTCGACGAGAAGGTGCTCGTGGAACGCGGCATCGACGCGCGGGAGATCGAGATCGCGGTGCTCGGCAACGACAAACCGGAAGCGAGCGTCGCCGGCGAGACCGTCGCCGGGCGGGAGTTCTACGACTACGCCGACAAGTACATCGAGGACAAGTCGCAGCTCGTGATCCCGGCGAAGCTGCCCAAGGAGAAAGTGGAGGAGACGCGGCGGCTCGCGATCGCCGCGTTCAGGGCGATCGGTGCGAGCGGCCTGGCGCGCGTCGACTTTTTCCTCGAACGCGGCACGAACCGGCTTTACGTGAACGAGATCAACACCATGCCCGGCTTCACCCGCATCTCGATGTATCCGAAGCTGTGGGAGGCGACGGAGCTGAAGTACCCGCGGCTCATCGAGCGCCTGCTTGAGCTGGGGATCGAGCGCTCGAAGGCACGCGCGGAACGCTGGACGTCTTCGATGCGCTGGTTCGACGAGGGGCAATCGCTCGTGTCCTCGTGAGGCGGGCACGTTACGTGTCGCGTCATGTGGCGCCGCTTGTCGGCAAAGCCTCGGCGATCGTTTTACCGTGTCATCCTGAGCCGCGCAGACGGCGAAGGATCCGTACCGATCTCGCGCCGCGCCTGAAGGTACGGATCCTTCGCTGTGCTCAGGAGGACACCGCCTTCGTGTCATCCTGAGCCGCGCAGACGGCGAAGGGTCTCCCGGCCAGGACGAGACGCGCACGTGCCGGGAGATCCTTCACAGTCTTCGCTGTTCAGGATGACAGTCGCATCATGTCGCCCTGCGCTTGTCGGCAAAGCCTCGGCGATCATTTCCGTGTCATCCTGAGCCGCGCAGACGGCGAAGGATCCGTACCGATCTCGCGCCGCGCCTGAAGGTACGGATCCTTCGCTGTGCTCAGGAGGACACCGCCTTCGTGTCATCCTGAGCCGCGAAGACGGCGAAGGATCTCCCGGCCAGGGCGAGACGCGCACGTGCCGGGAGATCCTTCACAGTCTTCGCTGTTCAGGATGACAGTCGCATCCTGTCGCGCCGCGCTTGTCGGCAAACCCTCGGCGATCGTTTCCGTGTCATCCTGAGCCGCGCAGACTGTGAAGGATCTCCCGGCCAGGACGAGACGCGCACGTGCCGGGAGATCCTTCACAGTCTTCGCTGTTCAGGATGACAGTCGCATCATGTGGCCGTTGCGTATCAGCTTTTCCCGCCTTCGGCCGATCAACGCGGCGGCGATCGTGCGCATCCTCATCGTCGCGGCCGTCTTCGCGCTCTTCCTCGCCGGCGACTTCCTTCTCTTCCGCCGGCTCTTCAAAGCCACGGCACAAATCGAAGAAGCCACGCCGTTCTTCGCCCTCGGACTGTTGCGCAATCTGTTGGCGATGGTCTTTCTCGTCGCGACGATCGTGCTGTTCTCGTCTGCGCTCACGGCGGCGATCGGCGCGTTCTTCACCGACCTCGATCTCGACGTCTACCACGCCGGCCCGCGCGGCAAGACGCGCATCGCGATCGCGCGTTGGGGGAAGGCGCTGGCGCAGAGCGCGGCCATCGTCTTCGCGTTTCTCGTCCCGCTGTTTCTCGCGTTCGCGCGGCAGTACGCGGTGCCGGCCTCGTTCTATCCGATCGTCTTCGCGAATCTCGCGTTGCTGCTGACGATTCCGGTGAGCCTCGCGAGCCTCGTCATCGTGATGCTCGTGCGTTGGTTTCCCGTGCGCCGCGTGCACCAGATCGTCGCGACGATCGCGATCCTTGTCTTCACCGCGGCGGTCATCGCGTTTCGCCTGAGCCGTCCGGAGCGCTTCTTCACGGCGATCAACACCGACGACGTCACGCGCGTGTTGCGCGCGATCGAGTTGCCGTCAATGGACCTCTATCCCGGCACAGCGATCGCGGACTTCATGGTGCGCGCGGCCTCGGGCGAGAACGCGTCGTGGCTGCTGAAGCCGATCGCGATTCCGGCCGCGGTCCTCTTCGCGTTGTTCGTGCTCCTCGCGCGTTCGGCGTACTTCGTCGCTTTCGTGCGCGCGCGGGAGAGCATGGCGCCGGCGGCGCTCGGCGCGACGCAGGTCACGCGTTTCCTCGATCGCCTCCTCGAGAAAGTGCCGTTGCAGCCGCGGGCGATGATCGCGAAGGAGGTGCGCACGATCGGTCGCGATGTCGCGCAGTGGTCGCAGGTGATGCTGATGGGCGCGCTGCTCTTCATCTATCTGTACAACATCCGCATGCTCCCCCTCGGCGGCGACACCCGCGCCACGATCGTCGCCTACGCCAACCTCGGCATGGCCGGCTTCGTCGTCGCCGCGATCTGTCTGCGCTTCGCATATCCGTCCGTTTCGGCGGAAGGGAAGGCGTTCTGGATCGTGCAGAGCGCGCCGATCCGCTATCGGCAGTTCCTGCTCGTGAAGGTGCTCGTCTATGCCGCGCCGTTGACGGCGATCTCCGTGCTGCTCACCGTCTTCGCGAATCTCATCCTCGACGCCGACCCGGTGGTCTGGACGTTCACGCTGATCGGCGCCGTGCTTCTCGCCATCACGCTCGTCGCGCTCGGCGTCGGGATGGGCGCGTGGTCGCCACAATTCGCCGCGGAGAATCCGTTGCAGGTGGGTCTGTCGCTGGGCGGCTTCGCTTACATGGCCGTGTCGATGTTGTACGTCGGCGCGATCATGTTCCTGATGGCCCGGCCGGTGGTGCGCTACTTCTTCTGGCGGATGTTCGGCGCCGGGGGAGACGGGGACTGGATCGCGACCGTGGTGCCCATCGTGACCGCGGTCACTTCGTCGCTCGCGCTGATGGTGTTTCCTATTCTGATTGCCGAACGACGCCTCGCCCGACTGGGCGAGCAGGCGTAGAATCGGCGCCGTCAAACAGCAAACAGCCTGGTCCGACAAGGAGACAACATGAGCGAGTATCCCCCGCCCACTGTTCCCCCCGCGACTCCCCCGCCCCCGGGAGGCGGATCGTACACGCCGCCGCCGGGCGGGTCGTATCCACCGCCGCCTCCACCCGTGGGCGGCGCGCCGAGCAGCGACCGGACGATCATGCTCGTCCTCTCCTACCTCGGCATCCTCTCGCTCATCCCTTTCTTCATGAAGAAGGATGATGCCGAGGTGCAGTGGCATGCGAAGAACGGCGTGGCGCTCTTCGGCGCCGAAGTCGTCGTGTGGAT
>JAFAVZ010000602.1 GCA_019242175.1 Acidobacteriota bacterium | reverse complement strand
GTCGGGTTGGCGCAGGACAGCGCGACCGATGCGCGCGTCTCGGCCGGCTCGTATGGCGGGCGCTTCGCCACCGCCGGCTGGCAATCGGGATTCACGCCGAGCGGCTTCGCCTTGTATGGACGCCTCTCCTGGCAGGAGTCGGATGGATTCCGCGAGCACTCCGGCATCGAGCAGCACAACGTCTTCCTCAGCGCCGCCAAACAGTTCGACGATGGACAGCTGAAGATCACCGGCTTCTCCGGCCACGAAAAGCAGCAGCTTTCCTTCAATGCCACCGACGTCGACACATTGCGCACGAACCTGCGCGCGAATGACTTGTCGCCGGATGACATCGACAGCTTCGGCTACGACCTCGCGCAATTGCAGTATCTACGCGCGAACATGACCGCGTCCGTCTATTACCAGCGCGGCTATGGCTCCTATCGCCTCTATGACGACGAAGCGACGCAGACGGATCTTCGCCAATACGGGCTGGATGGAATGCTCATCGGCTCGCTGGTCACGTTCAGCTGGAACCGCGGCCCCTTCTCGGCCAATTACGGGATTCACGTCAATCGCTTCCGTCGCGAGCACACGCGCGATCTCGTCGGCGGGCCGCGCGACTACTACAACTACGGCGTCAAATCGGAAGGCAATGCCTTCGCGAAAGTGAGCTATGACGCCGGCCAATGGCATCTCTATTCGGACGCGCAATTGCGCACCACCGATTTTCGCTATCACGGCGACGTCGCCATCGATCCCATCCGCTGGACATTTTTCAATCCGAAGCTCGGTGCGCGCCGCGAGCTCAATGCGCTGTCCAGCGTCTATGTGACGGCCGGGTTGTCCACGCGCGAGCCGACGCGCAACGATCTCTTCCAGGGGGAAGACAACGCCTCGTTCGCGCACGACCTCCACGCCGTGCATCCCGAGCGGCTTCTCGACTTCGAGCTCGGCTACGACCTGCGCGGCACGCGCTTCGCGCTCGCGGCGAACGTCTATGCGATGGAGCTGCGCAACGAGATCGCCGCGACCGGCGAGCAGTCGGACATCGGCCTCGCCCTGCGCCGCAACGTCGACCGCAGCTATCGGCGTGGCATCGAGCTCGACGCGACGTGGCAGGCCGCGCCGGCCTTGCGCCTGCGCACGACGGCCAGCCTCAATCGCAGCCGCATCCACACCTGGACGCAGTTCTACGACGTGTATGACCTCGAGGGGAACTACGCGGCGAGCCGGGCCATCACGTTCCACGGCGTCGCGCCGCTGCTCACGCCGGCCGCCATCTTCAACCAATCCCTCGACTACACCCGCAACCGGTTCACCCTCGGCGGCCAGGCGCGGTGGGTCGCGAAGTCTTACCTCGACAACACCGACAGCAACGCGTTCACCACGCCGTCCTTCTTCGTTCTCGATGCGAGCGCCTCGTACCAGTTCACGCCCAACCTGCGCCTTTCGGTGCAGATCAACAACCTGCTGAACAACGACCGGGTGTGGGCAAGTGGCTACAGCTACCAGTACTTCAGCGGTGATACTCTCACCGGGATTCCGTACTACTACCCGCAGGCGACGAGGAACGCCGTCGTGATGCTCGACGTGAAACTTTGACGATCACTCCGCTCGAGACAGCGGCCTTTCTGTTCACCGCCGTCAACGTCTGGCTGGCGGCGAAAGAGAACATCTGGTGCTGGCCGACCGGCATCGGCAGCGTCATTCTTTATTTCTTCGTGAACTACCAGGCCGGCTTCTACGCGAACGCCGGCCTGCAGATCGTCTACCTCGGCCTCTCCATCCATGGCTGGTACGAGTGGTTGCACGGCGGTATGAACCGGACCGAGCTCCGCGTTTCGCGGACGTCTGCCCGCCGCTGGATCTGGTGCATTTCGGCAGGCGTCGTGCTCACCGCCATCCTGATGGTCGTGCTACGACTGGTGGAAGGAGCGGAGCAGCCGTTCTGGGACGCGTCGACGACGGCGTTCAGTCTCGTCGCGCAGTGGATGCTGAACAAGAAGCTGTTCGAGAATTGGGCGTTGTGGATCATCGTGGACGTGATCTACGTCCCGTTGTATTTCTATCGCGGCTTGTCGTTGACGGCGATTCTCTACGCGATCCTGACCCTGATCGCCGTGAAGGGATACCTGGATTGGAAACGCTCACTCGCATCTGCCTGATTGGCCCGGAGTGCACGGGCAAGAGCACGCTCGCCGAGGAGTTGGCGGGGAAGTGGGGAACGGTGTGGGTGCCGGAGTTCGCGCGGGAGTACGCGCTGCGCGTGAAGCGTGCGTTGACGGCTGAGGATGTCGACGCGATCGCCGAGGGGCAGCTGGCTTTCGAGGAACGGGCGGCTCCGCTCGCGCTGAAGCTGCTGATCCTCGACACGGACCTCATCAGCACGGTCGTCTACAGCCAGTTTTATTACGGCAAGGTGCCGGCGTGGGTCGCGCGGGCGGCCGCTGCGCGGGTGGCCGATCTCTATCTCTTGTTCGACATCGACGTGCCGTGGGAGGGGGATGGCGCGCGCGATGCGACGCCCGCCGCCCGTCCGGCGCTGCACGATGCATTCGTCCGGACGCTGGCCGAGTATGGCGCGCGGGTGGTGCGGGTGGGCGGGGACTGGGAGACGCGGCGGGAGATGGCGGTGCGGGCGGTGGGGGAGCTCGTCGGCAGGTAGTGTAGGGGGCCGGCTTCGCTGCGCTTGTCGGTCAAGCCTTTCCTAGTCTGCGCGTGCTCGCAGCGGTGGTGTCATTATAAGGCGGCAAGGCCCGCTGCGCTTGTACGTAGGGCCGGCTCTCAGCCGGCCGCAGTCGAGAATGATGCGGCGGGCCAGGCCCGCCGCGACCGTGCTTCATTGGGCCGGCTGGAGAGCCGGCCCTACGTTTCATTCACGAAGTCCGACGGGTTCGCCGGCCTTGGTGAAAGCGATGACATCTTGCGTGTCATTAGAAGGCGCGCAGACGCCGAAGAATCTCCTGATACAGGCGATCAGCGCACGTGCCGGGAGATCCTTCGCCGTCTTCGCGACTCAGGAGGACGGCGGGCGCGTTCTACGCCGCTACGTAGTCGTGCTCATCCACCACGAGCAGCAGCACGCAGCCTTCGTCGCTCACCACCGCGCCGTGACGCGAGTCGGCCTCGGCGTGATGAAAGTCGCCGGCGTTGAGGGCGATGCCGCCGATGCGGCACGAGCCGCTCACGACGAAGCTGTCCTCGGCGCCGGAGTGGTCGTGCGGAGGGCAGATGGCGCCGGGGGCGAAGCGCATCAGCATCGTCGCCGTGCCGCGGGTCGCGTCGCGGGAGAGGAGCTTCACTTCGATGCCGGGGAGCTGATGGCGCCAGTTGCCTTCGTGCGATCGGATCGTCGTGCCGGCGGAGAGGGAGCGGATGGAATCCATCAGCTGCGCCTTCGCGGCGGCAGGGGGGGCGACCGGCTCCAGCCAGCCGGAGGCGGCCAGCTCGTCGAGGAGGGTCAGGTCGTCGGTCGTCAGCGCGTCGGTCATCTTCGTCATCGCGCGAACTCACTTCTGAGCTCGCTCATTCCGCGGCAGAGCATGCCACGAACTTCATCCTTTGTCAGCGAGTGAGCCCGGGCGAGCTCGGCCACCCCTTTTCCGCAGCAGAACGCCTCGAAGGCGAGCGACCGCGGGGTCGGTGCTTCCAATCCATCTACGGACGCCGAAGCGTTTTGCGCTTGTCGGGTCAGCGCAACCGTACGAATTTGTCGCATCAGCCAGCAGCGAGGGGTGCCGAAGTGCGGATCGTAGCGAACGCTGCCGTCCCACAGCGCGAGGAAAAGCTCTTCCAGCGCCTCCGACGCCGCGTCGCCGGCGATGTGACTCGCCACCGCGTAGAGCGCGGGTGCATGACGATCGTAGAGCTCAGCCAGCGCGGCGCGGTCGCGGACCCGGCGGAGGAGATCAACGTCCGACATATTGGATTTGTGGAAGTTTATCCTGAGACTATGAACTGGATCATCAAGAACTTCCTGCGGGGGCTGGTGATCGTGGTGCCGTTCGCCATCACGGTCTACGTCGTCTACATCGCGTTCATCCGCCTCGACAGCCTGCTCGCTTTCCGATTTCCGGGCGTCGGGCTGGCGGTGATCGTCGTGACGATCATCCTGATCGGCGCCGTCGCGTCGAACTTCCTCGTGCGGAAGTTCCTGGAACTGACCGAACTGCTGTTCACGCGCGCGCCGATCGTGCGCATCATCTACGCGGCGGTGCGCGATCTGCTCGAGGCGTTCGTCGGCGATCAGAAGCGCTTCGACAAGCCGGTCGTTGTGCAGATCACCGACGACTTCATGACCCTCGGCTTCGTCACGCAGGAAGACCTCGGCTTTCTGGCGATGCCCGGCAACGTGGCGGTCTACCTCCCTTTTTCTTACAGCATGGCCGGCACGCTCATCGTGGTGCCGGCGGGGCGGGTGCGGAGGCTGGAGACGAACAGCGCGGCGGTGATGGCGCTCGTGGTCTCGGGCGGCGTCTCGCGCGGCTGATACGCCGCGATTTGCGCGGCTGAGACGCCGCGATTGCGCGGCTGAGCCGGCACGATTTGCGCGGCTGAGACGCCCCGTTTCACGCGGCCGAAATGGCGCTGCGATGCAGTGCGGACGGAGGCGCTGGTCCGCCGAGGCTGGGCCAACCAACGCACCGGCCCGTGGCCGGTGAATGGCCGGCCTTGCGCATGCATCTTTTTTCAATACAATGCCGCCCGTCGCGCGGAGGAGAACGCGCGGCCGCAACCGCCGCGCCAGTAACCACTGGCCCTACTTGTGAAACGCACCCTCGGGACGGTAGCTGCCTGAATGGCTCAGATCTTCCACCGTAGTACCAATACGCTCTCGCGCGTCACCATCTTCGGCGCGGTGTTCGTGGCCGGCTTCATCCTCTGGGTGATCGGCGGAATCGTTCGTTCGCCGTATTTCACGAACCAGGGCATCCAGCGCGAGCAGCCCGTTCCGTTCAGCCACCAGCATCACGTCGGCGGCCTCGGCATCGACTGCCGGTACTGCCACACGTCCGTCGAGACGTCGAACTTCGCCGGCATCCCGCCGACGCAGACGTGCATGAACTGCCACGCCCAGATCTGGACGAACGCGGAGATGCTCGCGCCGGTGCGCAACAGCTTCGCCACCGGCAAGCCGATCATCTGGTCGCGCGTGCATCGCCTGCCGGACTACGTGCACTTCAACCACAGCATCCACGTGAACAAAGGGGTCGGCTGCTCGACCTGCCACGGCCGCATCGACAAGATGAATCTGACGTACCAGGCCTCGCCTCTGACGATGGAATGGTGCGTCGGCTGCCACCGCGATCCGTCGAAGTACGTGCGGCCGCGGAGCGAGGTCTTCAACATGGACTGGAGACCGAAGAATCAGGCGGAGGATGGGCCGAAGCTGGTGAAGGAATACAAGATCCAGAGCCTGACCAACTGTTCGACGTGCCATTACTGAGATGAGCGAGACGAAATCACTGGACTTCCGCGAGTTCCGCGAACGCATCGGCGACCTTCGCGGGAAGGAGTATTGGCGCAGCCTGGAGGACCTCGCCCGGAGCGATGCCTTCGACGAGTTCTTCGCCCAGGAGCTGCCGCGCCAGGCGTTGCCGTTGCAGAACGGCGTCGATCGCCGCAACTTCCTCAAGCTGATGGGCGCCTCCGCGGCGCTCGCCGGCCTCGCCGCCTGCAACCGTCCGGATGAGAAGATCGTCCCGTACGTCCGCCAGCCGGAAGGGCTCATCCCCGGCAAGCCGATGTACTTCGCCACGGCCATCACCCTGAGCGGCTACGCGACCGGCGTCCTCGTCGAGTCGCACATGAACCGGCCGACGAAGATCGAAGGCAATCCCGATCACCCGTCCAGCCTCGGCGCCAGCGACTCTTGGACGCAGGCCGCGATCCTCGGCCTCTACGATCCGGACCGTTCCCAGGTCGTGCGCAAGGCGGGCGAGATCGCGACGTGGAGCGACTTCATCGCCGCTCTGCAGCCGGTCACCGCCGCCGCGAAGACGAACGGCGCGGGGCTGCGCCTCCTCACCCAGACCATCACCTCGCCGACGCTCGGCGCGCAGATCCAACAGTTCCTCGCCGCCTATCCGGGCGCGAAGTGGCATCAGTGGGAGCCCTCTGGCCGCGATGCGGCGCGCGAAGGCGCCCGCCTCGCCTTCGGTGGCGACGCCCACGTCCACTACGACTTCACGAAGGCGAATGTCGTCGTCTCCCTCGGCTCCGATTTCATGGACGACGGCGTCGGCCACCTGCGCTACGCGAAAGACTTCGCATCCCGCCGCCGGGTGCGCAAAGGCACGACGGCGATGAACCGGCTGTACGCCATCGAGTCGAGCCCGACGCCGACCGGCAGCATCGCCGACCATCGTCTCAGCGTGAAGCCGTCGCAGATCGAAGGCCACGCGCGGGCCATCGCCGCGGGCCTCGGCCTCGGCGCCGCCGGCGCGTCCGCCGACCACGCGGAATGGATCGCGGCGCTCGTGCGCGACCTGCAGCGCAACCGCGGCACGAGCATCGTGATCGCAGGCGACGAACAGCCGGCCGCGGTGCACGCCATCGCCCACGCCATCAACTCCGCGCTCGGCAACATCGGCGCGACGGTGCTCGTCACCGATCCGGTGGAAGTCGCGCCGGTGAATCAGCTCGAGTCGCTGCGCCAGCTCGTCACCGACATCAACGCCGGCACCGTGCAGGCGCTGATCGTCCTCGGCGGCAATCCGGTGTTCGACGCTCCGGCCGATTTCCAATTCGCCCAGGCCTTCGACAAGGTTCCGTTCCGCGCGCATCTCAGCATGCACTACGACGAGACCTCGATCCGCGCGCACTGGCACATCCCCGAGACGCACGCGCTGGAGACGTGGGGCGATGCGCGCAGCCACGACGGCACGATCGTCGTGCAGCAGCCGCTCATCGCGCCGCTCTACAACGGGCGCAACGCCATCGAAGTGATGGGCGCGCTCCTCGGCCTCGACGCGCCGCCGTACGAGACCGTCCGCCGCACCTGGCTCAGCCAGGGCGCGACGGAGCAGACGTGGAAGAAGGCGCTGCACGACGGCCTCGTCGCCAACTCCGCACTTCCTCCGCGGGGCGCCGCCGCGGCCGCGATCCCCGCGCCGGCGAACGTTCCGGCGAAGGGCGGCCTGGAGCTCGAGATCCGTCACGACCCGACGCTGTACGACGGCCGCTTCGCGAACAACGGCTGGCTGCAGGAGCTGCCGAAGCCGGTGACGAAGATCGCCTGGGACAACGTCGCTCTCGTCTCCCCGAAGACGGCCGCGGACCTCGGTTACGCGGAAGACGAGCGCGAGGCGAACGTCAACAACAAGCGGACGATCTGGGCCACGGTGAGCTACCGCGGCATCAAACAGGCGATGCCGATCTGGGTCGTTCCCGGCCAGCCGGACGGCGTCGTCACGATCTTCTACGGTCACGGCCGCACGGAAGGCGGCAAGATCGCGAAGGGCGTCGGCATCAACACGTATCCGATGCGTTTCTCCGACGCGCTCCACGGCGGCGCAGGCGTCGAGCTCACGCGCTCGCCGCTGCCGATTTATCCGATCGCCTGCACGCAGGAGCATCAGTCGATCGATCCGAAAGTCGTCGGCGACCGCGGCATCATCCGCGCCGCGTCGTTCGCGGAGTGGCAGCAGAACCCGAACTTTGCGAAAGAGCCGCACGGCAGCGACGAGCACGAAGAGAAAGACCAGTCGATGTACGCTCCCTTCGACTACTCGAAGAAGGGCGACCTCGGCTACCGCTGGGCGATGTCGATCGACACCACGGTCTGCACCGGCTGCAACGGCTGCGTCCTCGCCTGCCAGGCGGAGAACAACATCCCGATCGTCGGCAAGGAAGAAGTGGTGCGCGAGCGCGAGATGCACTGGCTGCGCATCGACCGCTACTACAAGGGCTCGCCCGACAATCCGGAAGTCTTCCACCAGCCGGTGCCGTGCATGCAGTGCGAGATGGCGCCGTGCGAGCCGGTCTGCCCGGTCGGCGCGACGTCGCACAGCCCGGACGGGCTGAACGACATGACGTACAACCGTTGCGTCGGCACCCGCTACTGCTCGAACAACTGCCCGTACAAGGTGCGGCGCTTCAACTTCTTCCACTACGCCGACTACGACACCCCGGCCCTCAAGCCGATGCGCAATCCCGACGTCACCGTCCGGACCCGCGGCGTGATGGAGAAGTGCACCTACTGCGTGCAGCGCATCAACGAGGCGAAGATCACAGCCGAACGGGAGAACCGCCGCGTGAAAGACGGCGAATTCACCACCGCCTGCGCCCAGGCCTGCCCGACCGAGGCGATCGTGTTCGGCGACCTGAACGACACGACGAGCAAGGTCTTCGCCCTCAAAGAAGAATCGACGAACTACACGCTGCTCGAAGAACTGAACACGAAACCGCGGACGACTTACCTCGCCACGGTGCGGAACCCCAATCCGGAGATCAGGGGTTGAATTGAAAATTGAAAATTGAAAATTGAAAAGATGAAAGACGCGACCCAGCCATGACCTTTTTTTCAATTTTCAATTTTCAATTTTCAATTTGCGAAGGCCAATGAGCGAACAACCAGTCCACGAAATCCGCCCCGTCACCCAGCGCGAGATTCCGGAGCGTTTTCTTCCGGTTCCGACGCTCGAGCCGGGGCACTCCTTTGCCTCGGTCACGGACCAGATCAGCTCGATCGTCCTCCGGCGGCGGATGCCGACCGGCTGGTACATCATGTTCGGCATCTCGCTCATCCTGGTCATGGTCCTCACGGCTGCGATCGGGAAGCTGCTCCTGGTCGGCGTCGGCGTCTGGGGCATCAACCACCCGGTCGGGTGGGGCATGGACATCCTGAACTTCGTCTGGTGGATCGGCATCGGTCACGCCGGCACGCTGATCTCCGCCATCCTCCTCCTCGTCCGCCAGGAGTGGCGCACCTCCATCAACCGCTTCGCCGAGGCGATGACGCTGTTCGCCGTTTCGTCGGCCGGCCTCTATCCGGCGCTGCACACCGGCCGTCCCTGGTACGACTACTGGCTCTTCCCGTACCCGAACACGATGGCGCTCTGGCCGCAGTTCCGGAGCCCGCTCATGTGGGACGTCTTCGCCGTCTCGACGTACGCCACGGTCTCGGCGCTGTTCTGGTTCGTCGGCCTCATCCCCGATCTGGCCACGCTGCGCGACCGTTCCAAGAGCTTCATCGGCCGCAAGGTCTACGGCATGCTCTCCCTCGGCTGGCGCGGCTCGGCCAAGCACTGGCACCGCTACGAGCACGCGTATCTGCTGCTCGCCGGTCTCTCGACGCCGCTTGTGCTCTCGGTCCACACGATCGTCAGCTTCGACTTCGCCGTCGCGCAAATCCCCGGGTGGCACACCACGTTCTTCCCGCCCTACTTCGTCGCGGGCGCCGTGTTCGCCGGCTTCGCGATGGTTCTGACCTTGGCCATTCCGTTCCGGAAGTGGTTCAAGCTCGAGGACTTCATCACCATCAAGCACCTCGAGAACATGGGCAAGGTGATGCTGGCCACGGGCCTCATCGTCTTCTACGCCTACATCATGGAGCTCTTTTACGGCTGGTACAGCGGGAACGTGTTCGAGAAGTACATGGTGCACAACCGCGTGCTCGGACCGTACAAGGGGATGTACGTGGCGCTGATCGTCTGCAACGGTCTGGCGCCGCAGCTGATGTGGCTCAAGCGCTGCCGCACGAGCCCGTTCTGGCTGTTCATCGCGGCGATGTTCGTGAACGTCGGGATGTGGCTGGAGCGCTTCGTGATCATCCCCGGCTCGCTGCACCGCGACTTCCTGCCGTCTTCGTGGGGCATGTATCACGGCACGCGCTGGGACTGGGCGATGTACATCGGCTCGATCGGCCTGTTCCTGTTCCTGCTCTCGCTGTTCCTGAAGTTCCTGCCGATGATCTCGATTTTCGAGATGCGCACCATGCTGCCCGAGGCGCAGGCGCATCCGGCGGAGGAGCACTAGGCCATGCCTGGAATCGGCAAACCGATCGAAGGGCTGTACGGCGTGATCGCGGAGTTCCGCGACGCGCAGTCGCTGCTCGATGCGGCGCATGCGGCGAACGACGCCGGCTACACCTCGCTGGACGCGTACTCGCCGTTCCCCATCCACGGACTGTCCGAGGCGATCGGGTTTCATAAGTCGCGGCTTTCGGCGGTGGTGCTGGCGATGGGCCTCATGGGCGGCATCGGCGGCTTCTTCATGTGCTGGTATGCGAACGTGATCGCCTATCCGATCAACATCGGCGGCAAGCCGTTCAACTCGTGGCCGGCGTGGATCCCGATCACGTTCGAGTGCACGATCCTGCTCGCCGCGTTCGGCGCGGTATTCGGCATGCTCGCTTTGAACGGGCTGCCGATGCCCTATCACCCCGTTTTCAACGTGAAGCGTTTCGAGCAGGCATCGCGCGACCGCTTCTTCCTCGTCATCCAGGCGCGCGATCCGAAGTTCGACATCGACCGCGTGCGCACGTTCCTCGACCAGCTCGGTCCACGGGAGGTCACCGATGTTCCGTGGTAACCGCGCGGCGATGGCACTCGCGCTGCTCCTTCTGACCGGCGGCTGCCGGCAGAAGATGTCGAACCAGCCGCGCTACGATCCGCTCGAGCCGAGCGACTTCTTCGCGGACGGCATGGCGTCGCGGCCTCGCATCGCCGGCACCGTCGCCCGCGGCGAGCTCTCGACGAACGAGCTGTTCGACACCGGCATGATCGGCGGCAAGGAAGGCGACGGCTTTCCGATGACGGTCGACAAGGGCCTGATCGACCGCGGCCAGGAGCGCTTCAACATCTATTGCTCCGAATGCCACGGCCGGGTCGGCGACGGCAACGGCATGATCCCCTCGCGCGGCTACCGCCGCCCGCCGTCGTTCCACTCCGAGACGCTGCGCAACGCGAAAACAGGACACTACTTCGACGTGATCACCAACGGTTTCGGCGCCATGCCGCCGTATGCCCCGCAAGTCCCGGCAAAGGACCGCTGGGCCATCATCGCCTACATCCGCGTCCTGCAGCTGAGCCAGAACGGCTCGGTGGCGGACGTGCCGGCAGACAAGCAGGCGTCGCTCAACGCGCCCGCGTCCGCGGAAGCAGCACCGGCCGAGCACGGAGGTGGCGAGTGACGCCCGAGCCGCGCCCTGCCGCCCCCCCCTCCGGCTCCGAAACGACCGGCATCGTCCGCTGGCAGAAGTGGGCGCTGATCGCCGGCGTCATCGGCATCGCGCTCTCCGCCGCCGGCTGGGTGCTCAACGCCGACGCGTTCTACAAGGCGTGGCTGCCGAGCTATCTCTTCTGGTTCGAGATCGCCGCCGGCTCTCTCGGCGTCCTCATGCTGCAGTACGTCACGGGCGGTGAGTGGGGACTCATGATCCGCCGCCCGCTCGGCGCCGCCGCGCGCTCGTTGGGCGTGATGGTCATCCTTTTCATCCCCATCGTCCTCGGCATGAGCTCGATCTATCCGTGGACGAATCACGAGTTGATGGCCCACGACCCGGTGCTGAGCCAGAAGGTGCGGTTCCTCAATTCCACGGGCTGGCTGATCCGCACCGGCGTGTACTTCGCGCTCTGGCTGCTGTGGGCCTGGCGCCTGCGCGTGCTGTCGACCCGGTTCTACCAGGACCGCTCGCCGTACACGGAGCTCTCCCGCCGCAAGTGGGCCGCATCCGGCCTCCTGATGTTCGTCCTCACGATCACCTTCGCGGCGATCGACTGGGGGATGAGCCTGGAGCCGAAGTGGTTCTCCTCGATGTACGGCATCACGTTCATCATCAGCTGCGGCCTGTCGGCGTTCGCGTTCGTCACGTTTTTCCTGACCCGGCTCGCGGAGACGCCGGCGATGAAAGGCATCCTCCGCCCCTCGCACCTCCGCGACCTCGGCAACCTGATGTTCGCCTTCACGATGCTCTGGGCGTACACCGGGTTCTCGCAGTACCTCCTCATCTGGTACGCCAATCTGAAGGAAGAGATCCCGTATTACCTCACCCGCCAGCACGGCGTGTGGGGAGCGATCGCGGTGATGCTCATCCTCTTCCACTTCTTCCTGCCGTTCTTCATGCTCCTGATGCGGGCCATCAAAGACCGCGCGCAGACGATCGCCGTGGTCACGGTGATCATCCTGGTCATGCGCTACGTGCACATCTACTGGCTCGTGGCGCCGGCTCACTACGGTGAGGAGTTCCACTACTCGTGGATCTCGCTGACGT
>JAFAVZ010000526.1 GCA_019242175.1 Acidobacteriota bacterium | reverse complement strand
GAACCCGAGCGAGATCCTCTTCGTCGCCGACGCGATGACCGGCCAGGACGCCGTGAAGTCCGCCAAGGAGTTCGACGATCGCCTCGGCGTGACCGGCATCGTGCTGACGAAGCTCGACGGCGACGCCCGCGGCGGCGCGGCGCTCTCGATCAAGTCGGTCGTCAACCGGCCGATCAAGCTGGTCGGCGTCGGCGAAAAGTACGCCGACCTCGACGTCTTCTATCCCGACCGCATGTCCCAGCGCATCCTCGGCATGGGCGACGTGCTCTCGCTCATCGAGAAGGTCGAGACGGAGATCGACAAGAAGGAAGCCGCGCGCCTTGCGGAACGCGTCGCGAAGGACAAGTTCACGCTCGAGGACTTGCGCTCGCAGCTGCAGCAGGTGAAGAAGATGGGACCGATGTCCCAGATCGTGAAGATGCTGCCCGGTGCGAACAAGATCAACGACGAGGACATCGACGAGACGGCCATCGTGAAGATGGAGGCGATCCTCAACTCGATGACGAAGAAAGAGCGCGAGTTCCCCCAGCTCATCAACGGCTCGCGCAAGAAACGCATCGCCAAAGGCTCGGGAACGAGCGTGCAGCAGATCAACCAGCTGCTGAAGCAGTACCTGCAGATGAAGAAGATGATGAAGACGTTCTCGAAGGGCTTCGGCGCGCGGCGCTTCGGAAAGATGATGAAGGGCCTGCCGCCGGAATTTCTCCAATAGGATTGCCGTTTCGCACGCGGCTCGGTATATTGCCGAGTCCATTCAACGACTTACGAAGGAAATCCCATGCTGAAGATTCGCCTGCGCCGCCAGGGCGCGACCCACGCCCCGTTCTACCGGATCGTCGTCTCGGACTCGCTGCGCACGCCGGCCGCCTCGACCATCGAGCAGGTCGGTCACTACGACCCGAAGAAGAACCCGACGGACATGAAGCTCGACCGCGAGCGCATCGACTACTGGGTGAGCAAGGGCGCGCAGCTCTCGCCGACCGTGAAGTCGCTGATGAAGAAGAAGTAGTGACTGGTTGCTAGTTGCTGGTTGCTGGTGGAACCGGCAACGAGATCGTCTCTACCAGCAACCAGGAACCAGCAACTAGTCACCATCATGAAAGAACTGATCGAGTTCGTGGCCAGGTCGCTCGTCGACGATCCCGAGGCGGTGGAAGTGCATTCCGTCGAACGGGAGCAGGCCACGATTCTCGAGCTGGAAGTCGCCCCGCCGGACCTCGGGAAAGTCATCGGCCGGCAGGGGCGCACGGCGCGCGCTTTGCGCACCGTCCTCGCCGCCGCCGGCCAGAAAACGCGGCGGCGTTACTCCCTCGACATTCTGGATTAGCACCCGATGAGCGACCGCATCGCTCTCGGCGTGATCCGCAAGGCGCACGGCGTCCGCGGCGAAGCCTCCGTCGAAGCGTGGACGGACGTCGAGCGTTTCTCCGAGGTCCGCAGCGTCACGCTCGTCTCTCCCGATGAGCGCGAGACCCGCGACGTCACGATCGAAGCAGTCCGCTTCCACGCCGACCGCGTGCTGATCAAGTTCTCGACGATCGAGTCACCCGAGGAGCTGACGGCTTTTCGGAGCTGGACGGTCGAGATTCCGGAGTCGGAGGCGAAGAAGCTCGACGCGGACGAGTACTTCCTCCACGACCTCATCGGCCTCACGCTCGTCGATGCCGACGGCAACGAGCAGGGACGCATCACCGACGCCTACGAAGGCGGAGGCGGCGTGCTCCTCGAAGTCGAGCGCGACGGCCGCAAGTTCGAAGTCCCCTTCGCCGCCGACATCTGCACCTCCATCGACCTCGGCCAAAAACGCATGACCGTCGCGTTGCCGGAAGGGCTTGATGAGATCTAACGATGAGGTTTGATTTCGTCACGATCTTCCCCCGCATGTTCGACGCCTTCCTCGCCGAAGGCGTGATTGCGCGCGGCGTGAAGCAGGGGCTGATCGAGGTCGGAGTGTGGGACCTGCGCGACTACGCCAGCGATCGTCATCGCTCGACGGACGACGAGGCGTACGGCGGCGGCCCCGGAATGGTGATGCTCGCCGAACCGGTGCTTCGCTGTGTCGACCAGATCGGCAGCGGCCACGTCGTGCTGACTTCGCCGCAGGGACGGCGTTTCGACCAGAGCGTGGCGAAGGAGCTGGCGACGAAGGAACGGATCGTCCTGCTCTGCGGCCGTTACGAAGGATTCGACCAACGCGTGCACGATGCGCTGCAGCCGGACGAGATCTCGATCGGCGACTTCGTCGTCTCCGGCGGCGAGCTGCCTGCGATGCTCTTCGCCGACGCGATCGGCCGGATGATCGAAGGCGTGGTCGGCAACATCGGCTCGGTCGAGGAAGACTCGTTCTTCCGCGGCTTGCTCGACTATCCGCACTACACGCGCCCCGAGGAGTTGCGCGGGATGCGGGTGCCGGATGTTCTGCTTTCCGGGCATCACGAGAAGATCCGGAAGTGGCGCAAGGAGCAGGCGTTGCGCGCGACGCTGTCCAGGCGGCCGGAGCTGCTGGAGACCGCCGAGCTGGACGCCGAGGCGCGGAAGATGTTGGAAAAACTGACGTGAGGACCGGCTTCAGCCGGTCCTGGTGCGGGCTGAAGCCCGCACCCACATTTTTCCAGGAATGCGAATTTGAGATCCTAGGTTCTTTGCCCCTGCGGATCTTGCCAAAAGTCCCGGAATCGGCGAAGCTTACGGGCTCGCTTCAAGAAATCACCGAGGTTTAGCTATGCCAGACATCATGAAAATCGTCGAGTCGCGCGAGGCGCGCACCGACATCCCGAACTTCTCCCCCGGCGACACCATCAAGGTCCACGTCAAGGTCAAGGAAGGCGACAAAGAGCGCATCCAGATCTTCCAGGGCATCGTGATCTCCCGCAAGGGTGGCGGCATCCGCCAGATGTTCACCGTGCGCAAGGTCTCGGGCGGAATCGGCGTCGAGCGCATGTTCCCCCTCAACTCCCCGACGATCGATCGCATCGAGGTGGAACGCCATGGCCGGGTCCGTCGCGCGAAGCTCTATTACCTCCGGAACCTCCGCGGCAAAGCCGCTCGTATCGAAGAGAAGCGTCCCCGCTAAAGGGACGCGTTCGAAAAAGCCCCCGCTCCTCGATCACTTTTTCGCGGAGCTGGCGCGCGTTGCCGAGATGTCGGCGATCGAGCGCCGGCTTCGCGATTCTGGTTTTCGGGCCATCGCGGGGACGGACGAAGTGGGCCGCGGCTGCCTGGCCGGCCCGGTCGTCGCCGCCGCCGTCATCCTCGACGGCGAGTCCACCGTCTTCCGGGTCAACGACTCCAAGCTCGTCGCCGCGGACGACCGCGTCGCGCTCTGCCAGCGCATTCTGGAGTGCGCGCGCGCCGTGGCCGTCGGCGTGATCGAGCCCTGCGAGATCGACCGCATCAACATCCTCCGGGCCAGCAAGCTGGCCATGGCCGTGGCCGTCGACGACCTTCCGGTGCGTCCGGATATCCTGCTTTTAGACGCCGTCACGGTCGAGAGTCTCGACCTTCCCCAGGTTCCCCTCATCGAAGGAGACAAGCGAAGTGTCTCCATTGCCGCGGCTTCCATCGTCGCTAAGGTCTACCGCGATCTGTTGATGGAGTCGTATCATGATCGGTACCCCGTCTACGATTTCAGGCACAACCGGGGTTACGCGACGGAGGAGCATCGCGCGGCCGTGAAGCTTTACGGCCCGAGCCCGATCCACCGAAGGTCGTTCGAAGGGGTGGACGAGCCGATGCTGTTGTTCGGGCGGGACGAGGAGAATGGCGGTCCAAAGAGATAAGGTCATCGCCAGCGCCGAGAAGCTGGTTGCGAAGGGGAAGATCGAGCCGGCGATCAAGGAGTACGAGCGCCTTCTCGACGACAACCCCAATGACGTCAATACGCTGAATCGCATCGGCGACCTCTGGGTCCGCATCAATCGCAACGACGAGGCGGTCAAGGTCTTCACGAAGATCGCGGACCACTATTCGAAGGATGGCTTCTTCCTCAAAGCCATCGCCATCTACAAGAAGATCAACAAGCTCGATCCCTCCAAGCTCGAGGTCTACGCGCGTCTGGCCGACCTCTACGCGAAGCAGGGACTGGCCATGGAGGCGAAGAGCCAGTACCAGGTCCTCGCCGACTACTACCTCAAGCACGGCGATCCGGGGAACGCACTCGCCATCTACCGCAAGATCTCCGAGCTCGACCCGAACTCGATCAACGTCCACGTCAAGCTCGCCGACCTCTACTCGCAGAACAACCAGACCGGCGAGGCGCTGAAAGAGTACGACCGCGTCGGCCGGATGCTGCTCAAGCGGGGCATGCTCGAAGAGGCGGTGCAGGTCTTCCGCAAGGCGCTGAAGATCGACGCCCGCAACGTGGAGCTGGTCGAGTCGCTCGTCACGGCGCTCATCGAGGCGAAGGATTACAAGAACGCGGTCGACATCGTCGAAGCCGCACTCTCCTCCAACGCTGACAACCCCCGTCTCCTCGCCGCCCTCGGCAAGATCCACGTCGCACGCGGCGACCAGATGGCCGCCCGCGTCGCGCTCGAACGCGGCCTCGCCGCCGATCCGGGCGACACCGCCGTCCGCGAGACGCTCGCCGACTTCGCGCTACGCCAGGGGAACGCCGACAAGGCGCTGGAGATGGTCGGTCCGCTCGTCGAGAAAGCGCTCGCCCGCGGCGAACGCGCCGCGGCGGTCGAAGTCATCAATCGGGTCCTGCGCGTCGACCCCGGCCACACGCCGACGCTGGAGCGTCTCGTCGCGCTCTATCAGCGGCTCAACGAAGAAACGAACATCCTCGCGGCGATGAACAGCCTCGCCGAGGCGCACATCGCGAAGAGCCAGTACGAACGGGCGGCCGGCGTGCTGGAGAAGCTGATCCAGCGCGAGCCGCAGAACTCGCAGC
>JAFAVZ010000152.1 GCA_019242175.1 Acidobacteriota bacterium | reverse complement strand
ACGTGGGGTCGGGCTTCAGCCCGACCCGGAACCGGCTGAAGCCGGTTCCCACGTTCAGCCCGACCGCGAACGTAGGGCCGGCTCTCCAGCCGGCCGCAGTCAATCATGATGCGGCAGGCGAGCTCGCAGAGAAGGGCTACGCCGTGGAGATCGTGCACCGCGACGCGAAGCGGTAGTTCGCAAAACGTGGGGTCGGGCTTCAGCCCGACCCGCGAAGCGGTAGTTCGCAAAACGTGGGGTCGGGCTTCAGCCCGACCCGGAACCGGCTGAAGCCGGTTCCCACGTTCAGCCCGACCGCGAACGTAGGGCCGGCTCTCCAGCCGGCCGCAGTCCATCATGATGCGGCGGGCGAGCCCGCCGCGACCATTCCTCATCGGGCCGGCTGGAGAGCCGGCCCTACATTGCTATGATGTCCTCCGCAGAAGGGGGATTTCCGGTTTGATCGGGGGATTGATCGTCACACATGGGCGGCTCGCGTTCGAGCTGCTCAAGGCCGCGCAGCAGATCGAGGCCGACACCGTCGGCATCGAGGCGGTCTCCTTGGAATGGAACGACAGCGTCGACGAGGCGCGGGAGAAGATCCGCGCGGCGCTCGACAAGTATGGCTCGCAGCGCAGCGTCATCATCTTCACCGACATGTTCGGCGGCACGCCCAGCAACATCAGCCTCTCCTTCCTCGAGCAGGGGAGGGTCGAGATCGTCACCGGGGTGAATCTGCCGATGGTCGTGAAGTTCGCCACGCTCCAGCGCGAAGCCACGGACGTCGCCTCGCTGGCGCACATCATCAGCGAGAAGGGCTCCAAGGCCATCCGCGTCTGTTCCGAGCTCCTGTCGGAGCGGCGCACGCCCGTGGGGGTCGGCTCTTGATCAACCGCGACATCGAGATCAAGAACAAGCTCGGACTCCATGCGCGCGCGGCGGCGAAGCTGGTTCACACCGCCGCCCGGTTCCAGTCGGAGATCAAGATCCGCAAAGGCGACGAGGAAGTCGACGGCAAATCCATCCTCGGCATCCTTCTCCTTGCCGCCGGCCGCGGCTCGGTGATCACCGCAAAAGCGGACGGCGCGGACGAGCAACAGGCCCTCGATGCCATCCAGGAGCTGATCGACCGCAAGTTCGATGAATTAGAATGACTTCGCGTGTCGACGATCGCCCGAAGCTCCCACTCGAATCGCAGTGACGTCCGCTCCTACAAAGGGATCGGCGTCTCGCCCGGCATCGCCATCGGCCGGGCGATCATGGTCGAGAAGCGGATCGCCTCGGTCTATCGAGTGCCCATCCGGGAAGACGAAGTCGCCTCGGAGGTGACGCGGTTCTCCGAGGCGCTGGAGAAGACGCGGGAAGAGCTGCTCGAGCTGAAGCAGAAAGTCAGCCGCTCGATGGGCGACGAGTACGCGTCGATCTTCGACGCCCACGCCATGATCGTCGGCGACGCATCGTTCGCCGACAAAGTCGTCCAGAAGATCGAAGAGGAACAGGTCAACGCCGAGTGGGCGCTGTCCGAAGTGCAGGAAGAGCTGCAGGCGCGGTTCGCCAGCTTCGACAACGACTACCTGCGCGAGCGCGTCGCGGATGTGAAAGACGTCGCCGAGCGCGTCCTCACGAATCTGCAGGGCATCGCCCATCACGACCTCTCCGAGATCGGCCACGACGTCATCATCATCGCGGACGACCTCACGCCGAGCGACACGGTTCACTTCAATCGCCGCCCCGTGATCGGCTTTGCCACCGAGACCGGCGGCCGCACGTCGCACACGTCGATCATCGCCAAGTCGCTGTTCATGCCCGCGGTCATCGGCGTGCCGAAGCTGACGAAGATGGTCGACAACGACGAGTTGATCATCGTCGACGGCTACGAAGGCACGATCATCGTCAATCCGAACGACGCGCTCGTGAAGGAATACGAGAGCCGCGTCTCGCGCCACGACGAGCAGGAGAAACGCCTCCTCGAAAATCGCGACCTGCCGTCGATCACGCGCGACGATCGTCCGATCTCGCTCCAGGCGAACATCGAGCTGGTCGAAGAGCTCGACGACACGATCAAGTTCGGCGCGCAGGGCATCGGACTCTACCGCTCGGAGTTTTTGTACATCTCGAAGAGTCCTGTGCTACCGACCGAGGAGGAGCACTTCGAGCTGTACAAACGGCTGGCGGAGACGAGCGCGCCGCACTCCTGCGTCGTCCGCACCTTCGACCTCGGCGGTAAGAAGCTGGCCCGCGAAGTCATGGGCAGCAAGGAAGACAATCCCGTTCTCGGGCTGCGCGCGCTGCGACTGTGCATGAAACACCGCGACATGTTCAAGACGCAGCTCCGTGCGCTGCTGCGCGCGTCGATCCACGGCAATCTGAAGATCATGTTCCCGCTCGTCAGCGGCGTGCAGGAGCTGCGTCAGGTGAAGACGCTGATTCGCGAGATCAAGGGTGAGCTGGACGCGGAAGGCATCCCGTACAACCCCAAACTGCCGGTCGGGATCATGATCGAAGTGCCGTCCGCGGCCGTGATCGCCGACTTGCTCGCGACAGAGGCGGATTTCTTCGCGATCGGGACGAACGACCTCATTCAATACTCGCTCGCCATCGACCGCGCGAACGAGAACGTCAGCTACCTGTACGAGCCGCTGCATCCGGCGCTGCTACGGCTGATCAAGGGCGTGATCGATGCCGGCAAACGGGCGAAGATCCCGGTCTCGATGTGCGGCGAGATGGCCGCCGACCCGCTCTTCGCCGTCGTCCTCATCGGCCTCGGCCTGGAGATCTTCTCCATGAATCCGTCGGCGATTCCGGTCATCAAGAACGTCGTGAGATCCGTACGTTACAAGGACTGCCGGAAGATCGCCGACGTGGTCCTGAACAAGAAAACGGCCCAGGAGATCGAGGAGTTCATCATCGAGACCGTGGCCATGAAGTTCCCTGAAGGGTTGGTCAACAGGAGTCTATGAACCGCGACGATCTCTTCCGCATCAAAGACATCCGCCACGTGCCGAAACCGTGGGGATACGAGCTCATCTTCGCAAAAACGGAGCGCTACGTAGGGAAGATTCTTCACGTCAATCAGGGGGAGTCGCTGAGCCTCCAGTACCACGAAATGAAGGATGAGACGCTGTACGTTGTCGAGGGCGAATTGCGCCTGACGATCGAGAGCGACGGCGACCGGCGCGAGCTCGCGCTGCGGAAAGGGGAGGCGTTCCACATCCCGCCGCGGCTCATTCACCGGATGGAGGCGGTCGTCGACACAGACGTCGCGGAAGTCTCCACCCCCGAGCTCGACGACGTGATTCGTCTCGAAGACCGTTACGAGCGGGCCGGAACGAGCACC
>JAFAVZ010000011.1 GCA_019242175.1 Acidobacteriota bacterium | reverse complement strand
ATACATCGTGCTGCCCACCACGAGCGGCGTCGCCTCGTGGCCGGCGACGTAGCCGGTGGAGAACGTCGACGCGACTTTCAGCTGTGCGACGTTCGACGGGTTGATGTCGGCCAGTCCGCTGAAACGCGTGTTCGCGTAGTCCTTCGGCACGGACGTCCACTCGCCGTCGTCGTTCGACGTCTGGACGAAGGCGGGGAGGGACGCCTTGCCGGCGACGGACGCGATCTGCGTCGCGCCGCGCGCCGGCTTTTCTTTCGGCGGCATCTTGCAGCCGTGCGTCGCGACGATGGTGGCGATCAGCAGCGTGCGCATTGCGTGCTTCATCGTGCTGCGACTCCCCACGGTCCGTCGGCGACCTTGATCGTAGCGACGACGCGATCGGTCGCGGTATCGATCGCCGACACGCTGTTCGACAGTCCGTTCGCGACGTAGAGCTTCCTGCCGTCCGGCGTGAGCGCGAGCCACCACGGTCGTTGTCCGACGGCGATGTCTTTGAGCACGCGACGCGCGCGGACGTCGATCACGTTCACGCTGTTGCCGCGTCCCGTCGCGACGTACAAACGCTTGCCGTCGGGCGAGAAGACGAGGCCGCAGGGATGATCCTTGCGCGCGAGCTGGATGCGTTTGCCGGCGCGGAGCGTCTTCATATCGATCACGTCGATCGTGCCGGCGATCTCCGCGGTGACCCACGCCTGCGCGCTGTCCGGCGTGAAGCGCACCGCGCGCGGCCGCGTGCCGACGAACACGTTCGCGACGACCTTGCGCGCGCGCAGATCGATGACCGTCACGGTGCTGCTCGTCTCGGCCGTGACGAGCACGTAGCGGCCGTCCGGACTCGCGCCGATGCCTTCCGGCTCGGTGCCGGTCACGAACGTTCCGGTCGCGCGGCCGCTCCCGACGTCGACCGCCGTCGCCGTGCCGGCATCTTCATTCGCTACGTAGAACTGCTTGCCGTCCGGCGAGAGATCGATGCCTTCCGGATCGGTTCCCGCTGCATGACGGCGCACGATGCGTCCGGTCGCGGCGTCGATCTCCAGCACGCCGTCGGGGTCGCGCGTCACCTCGCCGCGGAAGTGGCTCACGGCGAGGAACACGCGCTTGCCGTCCGGAGACACGGCGATCCCGCGCGGACGGGTGCCGGCGCGATACGCGCCGACGACTTTGTCCGTCCGCGTGTCGATCGCGGTCAGCATTCCCGCCCGCTCGTTCGTCACGAACACGGTGCCCGCCGCCGCGGCGAACGGGAATGCTGCCCAGAGTGCACAGACGAGGATGCGGTAAGACATTTACGGCTTCAGCACCACCTTGATGCACCCGTCTTTCTTCGCCCGGAACGTGCGGTAAGCCTCCGGCGCCTCCTCGAGCGGCAGGCGATGGGTGATGATGAACGACGGGTCGATCTCGCCGTCCTCGATCATCTTCAGGAGCTTGTGGTAGTACTTCTTCACCGGCGTCTGGCCGGTCTTGATCGTGATGCCTTTGTTCATCAGCGCGCCGAACGGGATCTTGTCCAGGAAGCCGATGTAGACGCCCGGAACGGAGACCGTCCCGCCTTTGCGGCAGGAGCGGATCGCCTCGCGCAGCACGTGGGGCCGGTCGGTGCCGAGCATCAGCGCGGCCTTCGCCTTGTCCAGAATCGCATCGGGACTTCCCCCCGCATGCGCCTCGGTGCCGACGCAATCGATCGCGGAGTCCGGGCCGCGGCCGTTCGTCATCTCCATCAGCCGCTCGTACACGCTGTCGCCGTCGTCGAAGTTGATCGTCTCCGCTTTGCCTTCGCGCTCGGCGAGGGCGAGGCGCTCGGGAACGCGGTCGATGGCGATCACGCGGCCGGCGCCGAGCATCCACGCGCTCTTGATCGTGAGCTGGCCGACCGGGCCGCAGCCCCAGACGGCGACGGTGTCGCCCTTCCGGATGTTCGCGTTCTCCGCCGCCATGTAGCCGGTGGGGAAGATGTCGGAGAGGAAGAGCACCTTCTCGTCCGGCAGGCCGTTCTCGATCTTGAGCGGCCCGACGTCCGCAAACGGCACGCGCAGGTACTCGGCCTGGCCGCCCGGATAGCCGCCGGTGAGATGCGAGTAGCCGAACGCGCCGCCCGGCGCCTGGCCCATCATCGCCGCCGCCATCTTCGCATTCGGATTGGAGCGGTCGCACAACGAATACTCTTCCTGCTGGCAGAACCAGCACTCGCCACACGCGATGTTGAACGGCACGACGACGCGGTCGCCGACCTTCAGGTTGCTCACCCCGGAGCCGACTTCGACGACTTCGCCCATCGGCTCGTGGCCGAGGACGTCGCCTTTCATCATGGTGGGGACGTATTTGTCGTAGAGGTGGAGATCCGAGCCGCAGATGGCCGTGCTCGTGATCTTCACGATCGCATCCCGCGGCTCCTCGATCCTGGGATCGTCGACGTCTTCGACTTTCACTTCGGCATAGCCGTACCAACGGACAGCTTTCATTTTTGGAGGTTCTCCCTGAGCGCAATCGCGCTATTTCTACGTTGCGCTGAGTGCAAGAGGAGGGCCCGAACAAACGTAGGGCCGGCTCTCCAGCCGGCCCGATCTGGATGCTCGGCCGGCTGGAGCCGGCCCTACATTTTTCGGCCTGTAAGCGGTCGGTAAGCGGTGCTCCGTAAATTGCAGGCCATGAAGATCAAGTTGCTTTTCTTCGCCTTCACCCTCGCGTTCGCGACCAGTCTCTTCGCCGCGAACGGCACGACGATCACCCTGCAGGGTGTCATCTTCCCCGACGGAACCACGCAGACCACCGCGGCCGGCGCGGGCGCGACGCCTTCCGGTACCACGATCATCAGCGCCATCAACGCTCCGGGCACGGGCGGGACGATCAACGATAACCGCCTCACCTCCCAATTCGTGAAGTTCGTTCCGGGCACCGAGCAGCTCTCGGTCGGCGACGCGAACGGCACCGCGCCGATGATCAACCTGCGCGGCGGCGCCACCTGCTGCGCCGGTCCGGGCGGGCACACGCCGGCCTGGTTCAAGGTCTTCCAGAACGGCAGCTTCGTCGCCACGGGCAACCTCGGCATCGGCGTCTCGCCGTTCCAGGGCAAGGGCTACCGCACGTCGTGGGACAGCTACAAGGGCGCGTTCCGTTCCGGCTACGCGGACGCCGAATGGGATGACGCGAACGTCGGCTTCTTCTCCTGGGCCGGCGGCAGCAACTCGACGGCGATCGGCCTCTACGCGCTCGCGTTCGGCGACACGAACTCGGCCGAGAGCACTTCGAGCATCGTCTTCGGCAGCGGCAATCAGGTGAAGGGCGCGGCGGGCTTCTCCGCCGGCGCCGGCAACCGCGTCTGCGACACCTACGGCGTCGCCCTCGGCAACAACGCGAAGTCCGGCGGGCCGCTCATCAACGGCCGTTGCGATCCCGACTCGTTCAACCTGCGCGGCCTCGCCGCCGTCGCGATCGGCTACAACGTCACCGCCGACCAGGACCACACGATGGCCCTCGGCAAGTTCGCTTCGAACAACGGCTTCACCGGCACGCTGGTGTGGAGCGACGGCTCGGCCACGGCCAGCGCGGACACTTTCAAGAACACGGCGAACAACGAGGCGGCGTTCCGCGCGACGGGCGGCTTCCGCTTCCGCACGAACCTCAGCGGCACGACCGGCTGCAACCTTCCCGCCGGCTCGGGCGTGTTCAACTGCACCTCCAGCCGCCTGACGAAGGAGAACTTCAATAACGTCGACGGCGAGCAGGTGCTCCTCACGCTGCGCAGCGTTCCGGTCTCGACCTGGAACTACATCACGGAAGGGAAGCAGGTTCGCCACGTCGGCCCGATGGCCGAGGATTTCTACGCCGCTTTCGGCCTCGGCACGAACAACACGAGCATCGGCGTCCAGGATCTCGCGTCGGTCAGCCTCGTCGCGGTGAAGGCGCTCGAGGCGCGCACCGCGGAGCTGCAGTCGAAGGCGGCGGAGGTCGACGTCCTCCGCGCGCAGGTGCAGTCGCTGGAAGAGCGCCTCGCGGCGCTGGAGAAGGCGGTGCAGAAGTGAAGCGCACGCTCTTCGCGCTCGCGCTCTCCTTCGTTTCGCTGACGGCGTTCGGATCGGAAGTGCTGCGGTCCGACCGCCACCTGGTGAAGATCGATGCCCAGCCCGCCGGCAACTCGCGTACGTTCGACTTCGCGATCTACGACGCCGATTCGCGGCAGGTGATCGGGCGCCTCAGCGCGATGACGCGCGGCGACGGATCGGGCCAGAACCAGACGTTCGCGAACGGCCGCGACTTCAAGGTCGTGGTCGAGTCGCACGGCGAGTCTTACCTCGTCCACTTCACGGCGACGGAGAACGGTGAGTTGGTCGACTCGATGCGCGGCGGCTTCACGACCGCGCCGAAGTCGAAGCCGGCGCCGGTGACGACGCTGCGCGCCGGCCGGGACGTGCAGGAGCCGGCCGTGCTGCAGCGCGTCGAGGCGGTCTACACCGACGCCGCGCGCGCGGTGGGCGCCGTCGGAACGGTGATCGTCGCGGTGACGATCGACCGCAGCGGCTTCGTGCGCGAAGCGACGGTCGTCAAGCCAATGGGCAACGGCCTCGATGAAGCGGCGCTCGACGCGGTGAAGCAGTGGCGGTTCGCGACGTCGACGAAGGACCGCGTGCCGGTCGAAGTGACGCACGAGATCTCGATCGACTTCAAGCCGTGAAATGGCCCGCCGATCGCAGGAGTTGTTGACGGCGCCGCGAACGGTCGCTAATGTGACGCCTCCCGCCGCCGTTTACGGCACCTTCCGATGCCGTCCGGGCCCGTAGCTCAGTGGTAGAGCAGTTGGCTTTTAACCAATTGGTCGTAGGTTCGATCCCTACCGGGCTCACCAAAATCCCAAGAAAACGTTTTTCTGCGCTCACGTGGGAACGGGCTTCAGCCCGTTCCGGGACCAGCTGAAGCCTGTCCCCACGTTTCCCGCCGCTCACGTGGGAACGGGCTTCAGCCCGTTCCGGGACCGGCTGAAGCCGGTCCCCACGTTTCCCGCCACTCACGTGGGAACGGGTTTGAGCCCGTTCCGGAACCGGCTGAAGCCGGTCCTCACGTTTCCCGCCGCTCACGTGGGAACGGGCTTGAGCCCGTTCCGGGACCGGCTGAAGCCGGTCCCCACGTTCCCCCCCACTCACGTGGGAACGGGCTTCAGCCCGTTCCGGGACCGGCTGAAGCCGGTCCCCACGTTTACCCCCACTCACGTGGGAACGGGCTTGAGCCCGTTCCGGGCCGGCTGGAGAGCCGGCCCTACGCTTTTCTGCACTCACGTGGGAACGGGCCTCAGCCCGTTTCGGGACCGGCTGAAGCCGGTCCTCACGTTTCCCGCGGCCCTAAATCTTCTTTGTGACTGCGATGGCTGCCAGTGCGAGCGCGAGTCCTACGAGCGCCCACTCCGATAGCGTCGGGATGCCGGTGTTCGGCAGCGGCGTAACGGTGGCGGTGCTCGAGTCGTTCGCCGGGTTGCTGTCGCCGTTCGACACAGTCACTGTCGCCGTGTTCGCGACCGGCGCCGTGCCGTCGGGGAGCTTCATCGTCAGGGCGATCGTGGCCGCGGAGCTCGGGTTGAGCGTGCCGAGGGTGCACGTGACGGTGGTGGTGCCGGTGCAGGAGCCCTGGGACGGCGTCGCCGAAACGAACGTCGCGCCGGCCGGGATGTTGTCCGTCACGGTGGTGTTCAGCGCGAAGCCGGGGCCGTTGTTCGTCACCGTGATCGTGAACGTCGCGTTCTGGCCGCTGAAGAACGGACCGGCGCCGGCGCTCTTCACGATCGCCACGTCCGTCGCGGCCGGAGTGACCGTGGCGTTCGTGGTCGAGGAGTTGTTGCCCGGAGTCGGATCGGTCGTCGAGGACGAGACGCTCGCGGTGTTGGACAGCGTGCCGGTCGCCGTCGGCTGCACGTGGACGGTCAGCGTGTAGTTGAGCGTCGCGCCCGCGGCCAGTGAGGCCGCGTTGCAGGTGACGGTGCCCGTCGCGCCGACGGACGGCGTCGTGCAGCTCGCTCCGGAGCCGGTAAGGCTGACGAACGTCGTGTTCGCCGGCAGAGTGTCGGTGAACGAAACGTTCGTCGCCGCCGACGGGCCGTTGTTGGTGACGCTCAGCGTGTACGCGACGTCGGTGCCGGCGGTGATCGAAGCCGGGCCGGTCTTCACCATCTGCACGTCCGCGCTCTGGGTCACTGCCGTCGTGACGCTCGACGTGTTGTTCGACGGGTTCGTG
>JAFAVZ010000161.1 GCA_019242175.1 Acidobacteriota bacterium | reverse complement strand
GACGACGAAGCGACGCAGCTCTTCCTGCTCGCGCTCGCCGGCCTCCAGATCGATCGGCCGTCGCCGCCGGTACTGCGTCGACGCGTCGAATTGCTCATTGAGAAATTCGTCGGGAGGCGAGGATGAACGCGACGGCGAGAACGGCGGGCGCGGCGTATCTGCTCATGTTCCTCGCAGCCGTCGTCGCGCAGCAGACGATCGCGACACATCGCGACCTTTCGTACGCGGCGTACTTGCTCGTCGTCGTTTTCTACGTGGTCGTCACCGCGTTCTTCTATCTCCTGTTCGAGCCGGTGAGCCGCGCCCTCTCGCTGCTCGCGGCCTTCTTCAGCCTCGTCGGCTGCGCGATCCAGGCCGCGATCTGCGCGCTGCTGCGCGTGCCTCCGCAATTCGACGCCGCGGCGTTGAAGCTCTACGCGACCGCGTTCCCTATCCCGCTCGTCTTCTTCGGCATCTACTGCTTCCTCCTCGGTGTCCTCATCCGAAAATCGACCTTCCTACCGAAGCCGCTCGGGATGTTGATGATGATTGCGGGCGTGTGCTGGAGCACTTTTCTCGCGCCGCGGCTGGCGACCGCACTCCAACCGTACATCCTGATGCCCGGCATCCTCGCGGAGCTGTCGCTCACGCTTTGGCTGCTGGCGAGAGGAGTGAAGGAACGATGAGACCCATTCCGATGCTACGCCTGCTGTTCGGCGCGATCTTCGTCTTCATGATCGTGGCGACCGTGCGCACGAGCCTGCGCATTTCGCTTTGGGACGGCGGCGGCGAAGTGCTCCGCGAGCCGTGGAGCCTCATGACGCTCTTCGACGCCTACTTCGGCTTCCTCACGTTCTACGTCTGGGTCGCGTACAAGGAACGCGGCTGGATCGCGCGCATCGTTTGGTTCGTCCTGATCATGGCTCTGGGCAACATCGCGATGTCGTTCTACATGCTGCTCGAGCTGTATCGCGTGCCGGCGGATGCGAACGTCGAAGCGGTGTTGCTGCGTCGGGCATCATAGCTCCAACGTCATCTCTCGCATCGTCTCTCGGAACCCCAGCTTCCGGAACACCGACTGCGCGTCTTCGTTGCGGGCGGCGGTCCAGAGGATCACGCGGGGCGCGCCGCGTTCGCGGAGCCATCCGAGGGCGGCTTCCATCAGCTGCGTCCCGACGCCGTGGCGGCGCGCGGCGTCGGTCACCGCGACGTCGTGGACGAAGCCAGCCGGACCGCGGAGCTCCTTCCACGACAGCGGCTCGAGCGCCACGTAAACGTAGCCGACGATCGTCCCATCCTCCTCGGCCACGAAGACGCGTTCGTCGTGCGACTCGAGGCGGCTCACGAGAAAGCCGGCGTAGCCGCTGCGCGCGCCGGGGCCGGGGGCGAGGAAGCGCTGCGGATCGAAGTCGTAGTGGGTCTGCATCAGCATCGTGCCGAGTTGCCCGAGGGGGTCGGCGTCCCGCGGGTCGGCGGGACGAATGACGATCGTCATCGAGAATCTCCTTGATTTCTGCTTAGGTGTTGTAGTTGACTACAACACATGAGCGCTGAATGGACTTTGCCTCGCTTCTCCAACGCCGCCCTGCGAGCGACGACCGGATTCTGGTACGTCGTGACCGTTCTCGGCCAGTTGCTCTTCGCCTTCACCGTCGCCGTCGCCTACGGCCTCAACGCCGCGCGCGGCGACTACCACGCGTGGAATCGCCTCATGTTCCGAGGCTACGTCGAAGGCGACGGGCCGGGGAACGCAGCCGTCGCGGCGCACCTCGTCTCGGCAGTCATCATGATCCTTGCCGGCGCGTTGCAGCTCGTCCCGCGCGTCCGGGCGCGCTTCCCCAAGTTCCACCGCTGGAGCGGACGCATCTACATCTTCACCGCCCTCTCGCTGAGTGCGGCCGGCGTCTACCTGCATTGGGTCCGAGGCAGCGTCGGCGATCCTCTCGGACGCATTTCCGGCACCTTGAACGCCGTCCTGATCTGGGCCTTCGCGGTCTTCGCGTTGCGCAGCGCGATGAAGCGCGACTTTGCGACGCATCGCCGGTGGGCCATCCGCCTCTTCCTCGTCGTCAGCGCCTCCTACTTCTTCCGCCTCGGCCTCTATCTCTCGATGGCGCTCGCCGGCGGGCCCTGGGGCTTCGATCCGAGCACCTTCAGCGGCCCGTTCCTCACCTTTCTCGGCTTCGCCCAATACCTTTTTCCGCTTGCGGTCGGGGAGCTCTACTTCCTGACGCAGCGCCGCCCGGGCGCGATGCGTCGCCTGGCGATGGCCGGCGGCCTGGTCGTGATCGCGATCGGCTCGATCGTCGGAACGCTCGCCGTATCCGTCTCGATGTGGGTGCCGCGGATCAAGACGGCGTTCGACGGCCGGATCCCCATCTCGCGCACGCTGTCCGAGACGATCGCCGCGAACGGCCTCGATGCCGGCGTCCGGCAGTACCACGCGCTGAAGGCGCAGCCGAAGACCTACAACCTCGACGAAAACCAGCTCAATACCTTGGGCTACGAATTCATCCTGGCGAAGAAGCATGACGAGGCGATCCGCGTGCTGGCCTTGAACACGGAGGCTTATCCGAAGTCGAGCAACTCGTGGGACAGCCTGGCCGAGGCTTATTTGGAGGCGGGGAATCGCGGGATGGCGGTGACGAACTATCGGAAGGCCGTCGCGCTCGACCCGAAGAACCGGAACGCCACGGAGGCTTTGCGCAAGCTTGGCGCGCTGTGAACGCATGAGCCGGCTAGACTGAGCCGATTTTGGAAAGGAGTCGGTTCATGCATCAGGCAGAGGAAACTTACGACGGAGTGGGCGGGCTGCGGATCTTTTTCCGGAGTTGGAAGCCGGAAGAAGCGGCGCGCGGGGTGGTCGTCATCGTCCCCGGATTCAACTCGCACAGCGATTACTACGGATGGGTAGCGGAGCAATTCGTCGCGCACGGGCTGGCCGTTTACGCCGTCGACCTGCGCGGCCGGGGCAAGTCGGATGGCGAACGGTTCTACGTCCAGCACTTCTCCGATTACGTGAGCGACGTCGCGGGCGTGATCGGCATCGCGAAGTCGCGCGAGCCGGGCCTGCCCGTTTTCCTCCTCGGCCACAGCGCGGGCGGCGTCGTGTCTTGCGTCTACACGCTCGAGCATCAGAGCGAGCTCGCGGGATTGATCTGCGAGAGCTTCGCGCATCAGGTGCCGGCGCCCGACTTCGCGCTCGCGGTGTTCAAGGGGATGGCGCACCTCGCGCCGCATGCGCACGTGCTCGCGCTGAAGAACAAAGACTTCTCGCGCGATGCGAACGCCGTTGCGGCGATGGACAACGATCCGCTGATCGCGCACGAGACGCAGCCGACGCAAACGCTCGCGGAGATGGTGCGCGCGGACGAACGGCTGGCGCGCGAGTTCCCGCTCATCACGCTGCCGGTGTTCATCCTGCACGGCACCGAAGACAAGGCGACAAAACCGAGCGGGAGCCAGTTCTTCTACGACACCGCCGGCTCGACCGACAAAACCCTCAAGCTCTACGAGGGGCACTTCCACGACATGCTGAACGACATCGGCAAGGAAGAGGTGCTGGGCGACATTG
>JAFAVZ010000655.1 GCA_019242175.1 Acidobacteriota bacterium | reverse complement strand
GAGCTGGATATTCACCGCGGGATCGGGCAACACCCGATGCACCGCACCACTCGTCTCCCGCGGCGTCTGATACGTCCACACCGCCTCACAACACGGGGCCAGTGCCGCTGGGGCCGAATACTCGCGGTAGCCGCCGAGCCGATGCTGGAGGACCATGCTACAGCAAGTTACCTTCACAAACCGACGTACGGGACGTAGCGCAGCCCGGTAGCGCACCTGAATGGGGTTCAGGGGGTCGCGGGTTCGAATCCCGCCGTCCCGATGGTGTAAGTGAAAGAATTTCAAGCACTTACGAGAAACCGCCTCGGCTCATCGCCGGGGCGGTTTTCGTTCTGGCAATCACCTGGCAATCACGACGCGGTCCAGCCGGTAGCGGGCAGTTTGCTTACAGCCCAGATCAATTCAGTGCCACCTCCGGACGGAGTACTCGATGCGCTGATTTCGTCGGCAGCCAAGGAGTGGGAGGGGAACACCCGCGAGCCGCAGCACCCCGCGAGGATACGGCTTCCGCTGCGAAGCCATGCGCGACAGCATTCGCGTAGCGCCCATGACACCAGCCCGCGAAGGCTACCAACCGCGCACGAGATGTCATTCGATCGAACGTTCTTCGCGACGAAGCTACGTGAATATCGCGGCCAGTTCTTGCTCACCGAGGCGAACGTCGCGAAAGATACGGGAATAGCGGAGGGACGGGTGCGCGCGCTGGAGGCCGGAGAGGTCAATCCCACCGGTGACGAGATCCTCATTCTCGCGGACTTCTTTCGGTGCGACTACCGCTTCTTCATCTCCAACGAGCGCGTCGCCCCGTTCAAACAGACAGGCGAGCTGTTCCGTCGCCACGGAGAGGCGTTCTCTGCCGACGATCGAAGGGCGATTCAGGAATTCCTCTACCTGTGTGAGTGCGAAGCATTTCTCATGCAGGAACTCAGCGTGCCGATCAAGGCTCCGTTCACGTTCCACAAGCAAGGCACCTACCTAAAAGGCCATGGGATTGAGGCAGCAGCCGGCCTTCGCGAGTACCTCGGCTACACACCGCGACACGCGATCCCGAATGTGTTCGCGGACCTTCGGAGCTTGGGACTGCACGTTTTTCGTCGAGAATTGGCGAATCGCCAAATCAGCGGTGTGTTTTTGCGCCATCCTACCGCTGGCCCCTGCGTGCTGGTGAATTACTCAGAAGATGTATTTCGGCAGCAGTTCACCGCGCTTCATGAGACCGGCCACGCGTTCCTCGACGATGGCAATGAGGTAGTTGTGTCTTTCGCGACTTGGAGTCGCGATGACCTCATCGAAGTTCGAGCCGACGCGTTCGCGTCGCACGTGCTTATTTCGCCCGCGCTCTTAGCCGAGCTGCCAGACCCGCGTAAGTGGAACTCGGATGACCTAGTCAGGTGGGCGCTGAAGCTCCACGTGAACTCTCAGACGCTGCTGCGGTCGCTGCGAGACGCGGGCCGTCTCACGAGGGAGGAGGCGTACGAGCGCCGTAGTTGGCGCGTGCCGGTCTCAAAGAAGGTGGACCCGGAGCTGGAAGGGCTTTCCGGGATGTCGCTCGAGCGGCGGCAGGCGCTGTTGAAGCGTGGTCTGTCTTCCTACTACGTACAGCTTTGCTTCGGTGCGTTGCATGCGGACCGCATTACCGCTGCTCGCGCCGCCGAGATGCTTCTCACCGATCTCGACGGACTTGCCGCGGTCGCATCGCTGTTCAATATCGACGTGTACGCGTGATGATTAACATCGCGCAATTCGTCCTGCAGAACGTGACCGACACGTGCGCCGTTTGGAACGTGCTCTCATCGGAGCGGATGTTCCGTGCGGCTGTCGAAGCCCGGTGTACGTTCGTGATGAGCGGGTTCGTGGCCTACGAGGCGATCGACAAGCCACGAACTATTGCCCGCGTCGGCGAGCAGATCCTACGCCACCGCCTGCATGAGGCGATACGCAATGGACAGTTTGCGCAGTACGGTCTCGACATCGAGGATCTGCAGAGTGTTGGTCTACTTCGGGAACGGAAGCGGCTTGGCATGGGTGAAGTCGCATCGATAGCTCTCGCGCAGAAATTGAATCTCGCGTTTCTGACGGACGATCAACGCGCCCGAAAACTTGCAGCGAACGTAGGGGTTCGCGCCGTTCAGACGACGCCTCACCTCCTAGGATGGCTGCTCCACGAGGGTTGCTTGGCCGACGAGGAGCGCGCGAGCGTTATTGCCGAACACGTCAGTCTTGGAGGCGACATCGCGAAGCACCTGCTCGCCATAGTTGAGGAGGCGGACCGTGTACGCGCGTTGGTAGGTCGCCGGGTGGGATAGCGAAGAGGCACGTGTCACCTCGCCGAATGCGAGCAACACCGTCGTACGAACCGTCAGGCTAGGCAACATTCTACCATCGATGCCATTCGCCCGTTCGAGGCGTCACGATGCGGAGCTGGCGCCGTATCAGACCTTCTCGGTGCAGCGCGCCGGGCGCGCAGCGCTATTGGAGTTCATCACGTCGGCGCTAACCGCCAGCGGTTGTACGATCCTGCATGCCTCACCGGCGGGGACAGCGCCGTTTCGCTTTACGTTCGTCACACCTTGGGGCGAGCGGCTCGGCATAGTGGTGTACGCGTTCACCGCGAACCAACGAGTCACGCAGAACCGGCCGGCCGATGAACATCGCTTCCAGCTAAAATACGGTTCGAAGCCTGCCGATGCCGCTGGCGACCGGGTCTACGATCTCTGGCACGATCCCTACGGGCTTTATACCACTCTTCTCGTTGGAATCAACCCAGAGCGGGGGTTCTTTGTCGGAGCGGATCCGGTCCTCAACAGCCCAACACGCCTCTTCATCAGCAAGGAGTTCAAAGAACACCACGCCGCACGCATTGAGGCGGATGGGTGGCATGCATGGACGCGCGTCCAGCGGCCGAAGCGTCACGTGGTCGAGCAGGAAACCCAGGCCGTAGAGACGATGGTTGGCGGCACCGCGGCGCACTTCCTCAAGTACGTGCTCTTCGAGCGCGAGGTCGTCGGGGAGGATCAGGGCCATCGCCAGCTTGTGGCGGAGCGCTTTGCCGACGCGCCGCTTCTCCAACAAGCCGGAACTCGCATCGAGCTCGCCGGTACGGCGCCGATGCTTTCGGTCAATCGGCTACACGCGCTCGAGCAAGAGTTTGAGCTCGGACGCGAGGAAATTCTGCAGCTCATCGCGCGGGCACCCCGCCTCAAAATGGCGGTGCGCGGCTGGGTCGCGGAACGGCATCTCCAGGACTTCTTGGTGCGCTTGCCAGAGATCGCCGATGTCGAATCGATCGAGCAAGATGGGCAGCCGGACTTTCGCGTGCGCATCGCGGGCGGACGGCACCATGTCCTCGTCGAGTGCAAGAACGTTCTGCGCGACGCAGACAAATACGGACATGCCAAGCTCGACTTCCAGAAAACGCGGGCTGCTAAGGGAAACCCTTGCAGCCGCTACTACAGCGCCTCCGATTTCCACGTGGTGGCTGCGTGTCTGCACGCGCGCACAGAGGTGTGGGAATACCGCGCGCGGTTGACGGCTGACATGGCGGGCCACAAGACGTGTGCGGGCCGGTTGGCGTCGAGCGTTGTGATTGACGGAGAGTGGAGCGCGGACCTCGGAGCTGTTCTCACGGCCGCCGCTGGGTAGGCCGCGCCAGAGGAGACGGCGCAGGGTGGACGCATGCGCTCCGGCGACGACGTGGCGGCCACTAGATCCCATCACCAATCACCTAGCGGTGCCCTACCGAGCTAACTCGACGACCGCCCCCGGCGTTGAGCGCTATAGCCCTGACCGGTTCCGGGATGCGCCTCGTGGTCGCCGGCGAGGGCCCGGTAGGTGGCGGATACTGGGCGCACGCGCTCCGGCGGAGGTGTCGGTCGCCGCCGCGGCGGCAACAGAGTGAGAATTTCTGATTGCAGGTGCGGCTCACCTAGAAGCTGCCGTCGGATCTCGAGCGCCAGCTTTTCTGCAAGCGCGGACGGAACCGCATTGCCCACCTGACGCTGCGCGGCGCGGAGGTTACCCGCAATCCGGTAGCCCTCAGGGAACGTCTGGAGTCGCATCAACTCCCGCGCGGAGAGGCGGCGATTCTTCCAATGGAACGGCCCCGTGGCTGGACCGGGCTGCGCAGCGATCGTCCAAGATGGCAACTGCTTGGATAGTTTGAGCAAGAAGTTCCAGTACCGCCTACGCCATCCAAAGAGTGGTTTGCCGCCCTCCGCGATGCCCCGCGCAGTGTGGAACAGGTAGTTCCGACCCTCGGGGATCGACGGAAGCAGTGCCGCCCACTTGCCGGTCATCGCTAGCTCGGGGTCATCGTCGTCTTCGAGGTCGCCGATCGCGTCCCACGCTGTTCGGAACGGTTGCAGCCCAAGTGCGCGGGCTTCGGCTTCGAAGCTTTCGAGTGTTCCGATGCCGCCGGTCGAGGATTGCACCCGCGGTGCCATGTGCGTCGGGCCCGGGAAGGTGAAATCCGTCCCCTCACGCGAACCGATGATGAAGACCCGTTGCCGGTCCTGCGGCACGCCGAACTCCACCGCGCGCAGAAGCGCAACATGGAACGAGTAGCGGGTCCGGTGTTCCCGATTGAGTCGATCAATCTCGCGGGCGAGGAAGACGAGCCCCTCGTCTTTAGCGCTAAACGTTAGCCCCGGGACGTTCTCGAGGAGGAACGCACGTGGTTTCGTATCGCGAAGCACGCGAAGGTAGGCCACGAGTGTCTCGGCACGTGGATCAGCAAGCCGCTTTGCATCACCGCGCGCCCAGTAGCCAGACTTGCTGAATGGCTGACATGGCGGGCCACCGATAAGCAGATCAGCATCACCTTCGCGGAGACCAGCGGCTTGCAGGATGGCTGTCGAGGCCGCCGCGACGCTCTGGATGCTCTCCGGGATAAGCGCCCACGACGGCCGGTTCATCCGCAGCGTGGCCACCGCGTCGCGATCCATCTCGACCGCCACTCGTGTCTCGACCCCCGCGGCCTCAAACCCGAGGTCGAGGCCGCCCGCCCCTGTGTAGAGGCTGATCGCGTGCCGAACATTGGGCGGACGATGGTTGAACCCCTGTGTGCCAGCGCGGCGTTGAGCCTCTAACGACAAAGGGGACCGATCGGCGCGCGCGGGGCGGTCAACGGCTGGATGGCCGACGGTGGAGGCTGCAGCGCGAGGCATGGACGGTGAATCTACCGGAGCGGCAGCGACGCCGCAGGCGTCCGGCGACCGATCTGAACCTCCCAGTGGAGATACGTCCGTGACGAAGCGTCGAGGAGCCGCCGACAACGGAGCCAGGGAGTCGGAGAGGGAAGACACGCAAGCGGGCGGGGACACCTCACGTACGCTGTCGCTAGGCGCCGGTGTTCGAGCGGTCTATCCGTCGCCCTCGACGTCGAACGTATCGGCTGTCATGCGAGGAAACCGGAAAACCGGTTCGTCACCCGAGCTAGCAGTCCGGCGGGCGGTGCACCGAAGGGGGCTGAGATATCGCGTAAATCCTCTAATCCGGGCAGGCGGGACGGCGGTCCGGCCGGACCTCGTGTTCTCCCGAGCGCGCGTCGCAGTCTTTGTAGATGGATGCTTCTGGCATGGGTGCCCGCTACATGGCACGCAGCCCCGTCGAAATAGCAGTTACTGGGGGCCAAAGATCGCACGGAATCAGGAACGTGACAGCCATCGCACCACGTTGCTCACCACGGATGGCTGGATCGTCATCCGGGCATGGGAGCATGAACCCGCTGAGGTCGTCGCCTCGCGCATCGAAGAAGCCTTACGCGGCCGCTAAGCAGCGGTATCCAGGTGCGGCGGCACACAAAGGATTCGGCGATTCGTCATCGCGCTACGCAGCTCGTCAATCGTGAGCGCCGGACGGCGGCGATGCAGCATCGCGTGGCAATTCGGACACACAGGACGAGGTCGGCAATCGGATCGACGACGTAGGTCGCACCTATGGCAGCAAGCGTTAGCAAGTGATGAACCTGGACGAAGCCGTCACCCAGCTCGCCATGTCCGTCATTGAACGAAAAGGCGCAGACAGTACGGGTGCGACCGTAATGTCGGAGGCATGCTTCTCTCGCCGCATGACTCCGCTCGTACGCGTTCACAGATACTTGGTGTGCAGCGCCCTCCGCATAAGAGCCGAACGAAACTTCCTCTGGTTGGTGAACCGTTGCCGCGTCGCGTGCCGGAATTCCGAAATCCCAAAGGGCTCGGAGTTCACCTCACGGTAGAATACGTGTATTCGCCGTGCAGGCTGAAGCAGTTTCGCGACGCCGCGGTAGCGACTGCCCGCGACGACCCGGGTCCCACGGTTGGAAATATCCACGCTCGCTATAATCGCGCCCGCACCACTCTATCGCCGGCGTCGACGGCGCTGCTCGTTCTGTCTACCGCTGTCTGAGGTAGAGCGCCGGCGCCTCTCGTCGAGCCACTTGTCGAGTTCGACTTTCTCGTAGAAGACGCTCCGGCCCACCTTGATGTACGGTGGCGATTCTCCGGTCACCCGGAACTTGGCAAGCGTCTGAACAGCGAGACCGAGGTAGGGAGCTGCGTCGGCGGCTGGGAGCCTGACCCTCTCCGTTCTCTCGGACCGGACCTTCGGGCTACTCGTCGGTACTTTGGCGCGTCCTTGCACCTGGTCGAGGAACGCAGCGAGTTCGGTCGGCCGGAGGAGCCTGAGCCTCGCGTCGCTCGTGTCCCCCAAGAGCGACCTCGCGATCTCCAGTCGCTTCTGATCGGTGGAGAGGAGAACAGCGAAGTCGAACCCGGCGGCGAGACACTTCACCAGGTTTGCGGCCTCGTGCTCGGGCCTTGTAGAGACCGAGATCTCGACACCAATGGTAAGGGCATCTCGTTCGAGCACGGCGTCCACGTAGCCGTGTCCCGAGAGCACCTCTCGTTCGAGTGAGACCGTGAAGCCGCGGTCCTCTGCGAGCTTCCGAACGAACTCTTGGAGGTACTTGTGCTCTGTGCCTCCGCGGCCGGGTGCCGACGCTGGTGCCGGCGGTGCGGGCTTGTTGTCACCGTCACTCACGGCCTCGGCTGCACGTCTCCTTCCGGTGGGCCGCTCCACGTCCGCGTCGCCCTGATGGACATCTCTCGAGCGAAGCTCTTCTTCCACCTGACTTCGCGGCGTCGCGTAGGTCTCTCGTGACGCCTGTATCACCGCCGCCGTCCGATGAGACGCCAGCTCCTCATCCACCTTCGTCGGCTCTGTAGTCGCCAGATTGAAGTCGAAATCGGACCGCTCGATCCGAGCGATCGCTTCACCGATGCCGAGTCGCTGCAGGTCTCTTGCTTCGAAGGCGGTGAAGCCGTCAGCGAGCGCGCGGGCATCATGGTCTCCCACGCGGAAGACCACCCTGGTGTGGGCGTTCCCGATCAGAGCACTCAAGACGTCTTCGCTGCGGCTCTTCACCTGCCGGAGTTCCTGGTGCGCGAGCGTCAGGCCGAGACCGTACTTCCGTGCTCCGGAAAGGATGGTGGCGATCGAGGGCGTCACGAAGTGGTGGAACTCGTCAATGTAGACGAAGAAGGGAACGCGGTCTGCCGCTTTCACTTCCTGCCTACTCATGGCCGCCTGGGCGAGCTTCGCCACGAAGAGCGTTCCGAGGAGATGCGCGTTCTCTTCGCCGATGGCGCCTTGAGCCAGCTTGACGAGGAGAATCTGCCTCCCGTCCATGATCGCACGCACGTTGAGGTGAGCGTTCTGCTGCCCCACCATGTAGCGAACAAGCTTTGGCCGGAGGAACGCGTTGAGCCGCGTCAAGACGGAGGCCTGTGGATTCCCTTTGAGGAGCGGAAACTCGCGCTTCCAGTAGCGGACGACCTCTTCATCCTCGACGGTCTTCAGGTACTCCTTCCGGAAGGCATCCTCGAGAAGGAAGTGGCGTAGGTCGACCAGAGTACCGCCGCGCGAACTTTCGAGGATGGCGAGGATGGCGTTGCCCAGGACGCTCACCATCTGGTCGCCGAAGGTGGTGGTGAAGCGGCGGAAGGTGGCGACGAGGTCTGAGGCGAGGAGAGTTCGCTCGAGGCTTGAGTGTGCCGAGAGGATGTTGAACCCGACCGAATAGTCCTCGTCCGCCGGATCGACGAGGACGACGTCATGGACGCGATCATCGGGGATGCGGGCGAGGATGTCCTCGATCAGGTCTCCGTGCGGATCGAAGACCGCTACGCCGTTGCCTTCCTCGATGTCCTGAACGGCCATCGAGAGAAGAAGCGTACTCTTTCCCGTTCCGGACGCTCCAATGACATACGTGTGCCGGAGCCTATCCTCGGTTCCGAGCCACACCTCTCGTTCGTCACCGTCGTGAAGGTTCGTGCCGAGGAGGAGATCCCCTCGGGTGAAGCGGGCGGGTACTGGCTTCGTGCGGCCACTTTGCCGGACGAAGGTCGAGAGGCGGATCGAAGCAGACGGCGGATGAACGAGCGTGAGGAGCTCCGAGAGCGAGAGAAGCATCCCACTCCGATGCGACGCACGGTCCAGGACATCGGCGAGGTCGTCGTCCGATGTAGGGAGCGCGTCGGCGGGAACGAGTTCGTTCGTCTCCGAACGCGTCACGTCATGAAGAGCACAGGCCACGCTCCCAATGATCTCGCTCGCTCGGTCTGCGCTCGCCGCTAACGCGAGAACGCGTACGCAGACAGCGAACAACGGCTCCGCAAACTTCGCCCTGATGAGGGTGGAGACGTGGTCAACGTCGTCGATGCTCTCTACGAATTCTTCAAGCTCCGATCGCCACGGTTCCCGAGCCGCCGAGAAGAGAACCTGGACGGCGCCAAACTCGCCTTCGTCGAGATCATCGAGCGCAGCGACGAGATCGATGAGAGGATCGAGATCGAGTCGCCGCTCATTCGCGAGAGACTTGAAGACTCGGTCGTTGAGTCCAAGGCTCGCTACGGCGACGACGCGTTCATCGCCGTCGAATTGGTCCAGCAGGACATCCGAGCGCTCACGGAGTTTCCCCTCCGGGAAGTAGCCTCTGAAGGCTCCGTGCACCGCCACCGCATCGGCTTCTGAACACGTCAGTTGTGCGGAAATGCGACCAGGCAAGCCCACGAGCTCAAACGCTATCGGGGAGCGAACTCGCTGGAGAGCAGACAACAGACTCTGAGCGGCGGATGGCTTCACGTTGAAGCCATCGGGCATCAGCAGTTGAAGCGAGACGAGCGTCCGCTCACCCTCGTCTGCGGCAGCCGGAGACGGCGCGGCTTGTTCTATCGCGCCACGCGGCTCCGGAGCGACGCTAAAGAGCCTCGCCAGCAGAGTGGGACGGCGGCCATCATCGAGGGGGAAATCAGGCGTGCGAGCTACCGCCAGGATCGGCTCGAACGGTGGCTCGAGGTGGACGCGATAGGGCCACATGCTCGTGCCACGCAGCCCTGATTCCCAGGCATCGAATGCCCGCCGGATCTCACGCGGATGCATCGCTCAGAGACGCGATGGATCGACTACATCGCAGGCGATGATTGCTGCGAGGCGAGAGAAATCGGAGACAGTGGAGGCAGGTTCTTGATGGTGAGGAGGCCTCCTACCACGTCCGCCACCACCCGCTTCACCGTCTCTTCGAAGATGATACGGGTGTCCGTGGAGTAGTACGTCGTCTGAGCGACAAACCGGCGATAGAAATCGCCGAGAAGGGGTGTGGCGAGAACAACGTCTTCAAGCCACAGAGCACTATCCGGGTTCGACTGCCGAATCGCCCACCAGCCTCCCGCTATCACTCCGATGGTGAGGAAGGTGCCAAGCACGAACCCTAGCTTGGTGACGAACAAGGCCAACACCAGCAGCGCTCCGAACGCAGCGAAAAGCGCGTACGCGAGTGCATGCTCCGGTGCCCGACGAACCAGCCACCAGCTGAAGAAGAAGTCCGCACCAAACGGAGCAGCACAGACGTCGAAGGAGAGGCGCCCGTAGCTGACGCGAAGGTAGACTCGCTTCGCGGACAGGACGCCGCTCTCGCTCCACTCGACCCGCTCTGTGCGGAGGTCCGGAGCCTGCTTCACCCGGAGCGCTCCCTCGACGGCATCGTAGAAGGCCAGCGCCGAGGTGTTGAAGTCTTCGACCGAGTGATGCCAGTTCGAGATGACTTCGGCCGTGCGAGGCATGGTTCCTCCCTACGCCGCCCGGGCAATTCCTCCAACCGGGCAGTGCGTGACTGAACCCAGGGTGATGGCGGAGGAGGCGCCGTCGCCTCTCGCGGTTCGCGCGACGGCGAATATAGTATCGCCTGGAGTCGCCGCTAGCCTTCCCAGCCCATGACATCTCGGGCCGGCAAATTGCCTATCGAGAGCATCAGGGAAAGATGCCGAGTCCTACGAATAGATGCTGAACGCAGCAATAGCATACTGAGTCTTGTATCTTCAGCGGACGTGGCGCGTCGACGCACGGCCTTCGATGCTGGGACAGCCGGCAAGGTCAGCTGCGAACGCGATCGAGACTTCTCCATTGCAACGACTTGCCCGTCACGAACGCCCGGGGCGTCGTCGCGGATAGGCTGCATATGAAGGCGAGCACGAGTCCGACCCGAGCTCGTACTCTGACCGCGAATGCGATTCAGTCGACGTTAGGCGGTCGCACATCTCATGGAGGAGTCGATGAATCCACCCGACTTCGATCCGCAGCTTGAGCGGCCCATTCTCGACGCGACACTCGATAGCGCGGAGGAACTCCTCGAGTATCTGAGCCCCTCGACTGGCCTCGCCCACGGTTCCTACTACCCAAAGTACCTTTACCGCGGTCTGTCCTGTTCCTCGTTTCCGCTAGTACCGTCGGCACTCCGGATGTCTGCGCTACTCCGAGTCCGCGACCGTGAACTGAATGAGGGCTGGAGAACGGACGGATTCGCAAACAACGCGGGACAGATTGCTGCCGAGTTCGAGATGCTTCGGCTCTTCGTACAGCAGGCGGATCGCCAGGGGCTGCTGATTCCGGAGGATTCGCAACGCTTCCGTGAACTGATGCGGCACTACGAACAACTTCTGGCAGATATCAGACCGCCTAACACGTCGGCACAGCAGAGCTCCGGCG
>JAFAVZ010000590.1 GCA_019242175.1 Acidobacteriota bacterium | reverse complement strand
GAGCGGATGAAGAAGGAATAGCGCATCATTCGGTGCGATGCGCTCGCTGCCGGACGTTGTCCGCCGCTTCTTCGACGCGCGCGGACTGGAGCCTGGCCGCGTGCTCGTCGCCTGCTCCGGCGGCCCCGACTCGACCGCGCTCCTGGTCGCGCTCGCCGAGATAGCCGACGTCGTTTGCGCGCACGTCAATCATCATCTGCGCGGCGCCGACTCGGATGAAGACGAGCAGTTCGTTCGCGATCTCTGCGCGCACGTCCAAGTGCCGTTGCTCGTCGCGGACGGCACACTCGACGAGGATGCGATCCGGGGCGGCGGCATCGAGGCCGCGGCGCGGGAAGTGCGGTTCGCGCGGCTGCACGAGCTGCGCGAACGAGCCGGCGCGCGTTGGATCGCGACGGCGCACCAGAAGAACGATCAAGCCGAAACGATCCTCATGCGCCTCTTCACCGGCACAGGCCTGGCCGGCTTGCGCGGCATCCATGCCGTCCGCGACGACGGCGTCATCCGTCCGCTGCTGGAAGCGACGCGGGCGGATGTCGAGGCGTTCCTCCGCGAACGCGGCATCGAGGCGCGCATCGATCGCTCGAACGCCGAGCCCCGTTTCCTGCGCAACCGCATCCGCGCGACGCTCGCGCAATACGAGCCGGCGGTCATCGACAACCTTGCTGCGATTGCGGAGCAGGCGCGCGGGCAGTGGGAAATCACCGACCAGGCGTTGCTCCATCACGCGATCCGCACGCTCGATCCGCACGCCCGCGACGTCTCCGCCGCCGATCTCGCCCGCCTCGCCGACAACCTCGCGAGCACGAAACGGACGAGCGTCACGAAGACGCTCGAGCTCTTCCGCCGCGGCGACGAGATCGTCCTCCGGCGTCTACCACAACCGACCCCTCCGTTCGAAATCGCTCTCCAGGCGGAAGAATCTGCGCACGTGCGGGAGCTGGGCGTCACCATCTGTGTGACCGAGCACGGAACCGGCGAAGGGCAGCGCTTCCAATTACCGGACGGCGCGGAGCCGCGTTTCACCGTCCGCAATCGAAGAGACGGCGACCGTTTTCAACCCCTCGGCATGCAGCGAGAGAAAAAGCTGAAAGACGTTTTGATTGATCGTAAAATCGACGCCGAGCTCCGAGATCGCATCCCTTTACTCGTCTGGAACGGCTCGATCGTCTGGGTGGCGGGCGTGGAGATTTCCGAAAAGTTCAAGGCGACCGGCGGCGCCCGCCTCTACGAGGTCTCGATTGCGGCAGAGCAACAACAGGATCCGGAAGGCCTTCAACGCTAAGGACATCCTCCGGCGCGTCACGAAGCTCGGCGAACAGCTGCGCAAAGACGCCGGCGACCAGGAAGTCTTCCTCCTCGGCATCCTCAAAGGCACCAGCTGCCTCATGGCCGACCTCCTCCGCTGCATCCCCGGCCCGGTCGGCTACGCCTTCATCCACGTCATCCGCGAGCCGGCCGACAGCGAGATCGCCGACGCCCTGGAGATCGACTTCCTCAGCCACGTCTCCCTCAGCGGCCGCCACGTCTACCTCCTGAAGGACGTCGTCTCCTCCGGCGTCATCGAGACCTACCTGATGAACCAGCTCCGCCAGCGCCAGCCGGCGAGCCTGCGCCTCGTCGCCCTCCTCGACCGCCCCGATCTCCGCACCGTGGAACTCCAGACCGATTACCGCGTATTCAAAGTCGGCGATGGCTCGTTCGTCGGCTACGGATTGGAACTGGAAGGACGCCACGGAAACCTCCCGTACATCGGAAAAATCCCGTCACGATGAGGATGCCCGGACGGCACCGCCGCCGATATCTGCGAAATCGCCGCGAAGGCTATGCCCTCAAACGCGGCGGGCCGTGCGATGAGAATGCCCGGACGGCACCGCCGCCGATATCTGCGAAATCGTCGCGAAGGCTATGCCTCCAAACGCGGCGGGCCGTGCCCGCCCGGCGAGGAACATTCTGCAAGCCCGTCCAGTTAGGCATACAGCAGCAGTGTCGGATGGCATGGCCGAAGCATGCCGTGCACTCCGTGGAGGCTAATCGTTGAATTCCACCGTCAAAACTGCACTCCTCTGGGTCGTCATCATCGTTCTGGTTTTCCTCCTGTGGAGCCTCTTCCAGAACACGAAGGGCACCAGCGAGCAGATCCCCTTCAGCAAATTCATGGACATGGTCAGCCAGGGCCAGGTCGACAAAGTCACCGTCCGCGGTGACGACGTCCGCGGCGAGACGCGGGCCAACCTCCCGGGCGGCAAAAAAGAATTTCACCTCACCTTCCCCCAGAACTACCCGGCGATGATCGACCTGATGCGGCAGAAGAACGTCACGGTCGAGTACGAGCCGAAGGGCGATGCTCCCCTCATCACCGCCCTCATCACCTGGGCACCCGTCCTCTTCCTCATCGGCCTCTGGATCTTCTTCATGCGCCAGATGCAGGCGGGCGGCAACAAAGCGCTCTCTTTCGGAAAGTCGAAGGCCAAGCTCCTCTCCGGCAGCGCCAAGAAAGTCACGTTCAAGGACGTCGCCGGCGTCGACGAGGCCAAGCTCGAGCTCCACGAGATCATCGAGTTCCTCAAAGAGCCGCAGAAGTTCACGAAGCTCGGCGGCAAGATCCCGAAGGGTGTGCTCCTCATGGGCCCTCCGGGCACGGGCAAGACGCTTCTCGCCCGCGCCATCGCCGGCGAAGCGAACGCGCCGTTCTTCTCGATCTCCGGCTCCGACTTCGTCGAGATGTTCGTCGGCGTGGGCGCCTCGCGCGTCCGCGACCTCTTCGAACAGGGCAAGAAGAACGCGCCCTGCATCATCTTCATCGATGAGATCGACGCCGTCGGCCGTCACCGTGGCGCGGGCCTCGGCGGCGGACATGACGAGCGCGAACAGACGCTCAACCAGCTCCTCGTCGAGATGGACGGCTTCGAGTCGAACGACGGCGTCATCCTCGTCGCCGCGACGAACCGTCCGGACGTGCTCGACCCGGCGCTCCTCCGCCCCGGCCGCTTCGACCGCCGCGTCGTCGTCGACCTCCCCGACCTCAAGGGCCGCGAAGGCATCCTCCGCGTCCACACGCGCAACATCCCGCTGGCGGAAGACGTCGATGCGAGCGTGCTCGCCCGCGGCACTCCGGGCTTCAGCGGCGCCGACCTGGCGAACCTCGTCAACGAGGCCGCGCTGAACGCTGCCCGCTACGACAAGAAGAAAGTCCAGATGATCGACTTCGAGTTCGCGAAGGACAAGGTCATCATGGGCGTCGAGCGCAAGTCGATGGTGATGAGCGACCGGGAGAAGCGGATCACCGCGTATCACGAGTCCGGACACACCGTCGTCGCCGCCGTGCTGCCGGCCGCCGACCCGCTCCACAAAGTCACGATCATCCCCCGCGGCCGCGCCCTCGGCCTCACCCAGCAGTTGCCGACGGAAGACAAGTATTCGTACTCGAAGCGGTACCTCGAGGCGATGCTCGCGGTGCTGATGGGTGGCCGCATCGCCGAAGAGGTGTTCATCGGCGAGATCACGACCGGCGCCGGCAACGACATCGAGCGCGCGACGCAGATGGCCCGGCGTATGGTCTGCGAGTGGGGCATGTCCGACCTCGGCCCGGCCACCTTCGGCAAGAAGGAAGAAGCCATCTTCCTCGGCCGCGAGTTCGCCCAGCATCAGGACTACTCCGAGTCGACCGCGATCGAGATCGACAAGGAAGTGCGGAGCATCCTCGACCGCGCCTACAAAACCTCGCACGAGATCATCACGAACCACAAGACCGCGCTCGACCGCATCGCGCGCCGGCTCCTGGAGCGCGAGACGCTCGAAGGGCCGGAAGTGAACGACATCCTCCGCGAGGAGTCGGGCGTCGACTTCATGAAGAACAAGGAGTACTACCCGGAACAGAGCTCGGGCGAGCCGATGACCATCGCGCCCGGCACCGGTCCCTCGGCCGACGTGACCGCGCCGGTGGCCCAGCCGCCCGCATCGTCGCCGGATCGCAACGCGTAGCGCAGACCTCACCGGCGGCGGGCTCGACAGCCCGCCGCCCTGTGCTACTTTCCTCATCCATGAAGAAAGTGGTGCTGGCCGCGCTCCTCCTCGCCCTCACACTCCCCACTTCCGCACAACCGACCGTCCTCAAAGCCGCCCGTCTCTTCGACGGCACGTCGGACAACGTCACGCTGAACGCCGTGATCGTCGTCGACGGCGACAAGATCACGGCCGTCGGCTCCAACGCGTCGATCCCCACCAACGCGAAGGTCATCGACCTCGGCGACGTCACGCTCCTCCCCGGCTTCATCGATGCGCACACGCATCTCACCGGCCAGTCGGGCGACAACTGGTATCAGGACTACTTCCAAAACCAGATGCGCTTTCCGGCCGAGCAGGCGCTGCTCGCCTCGACGTATGCGCGCAAGGTGCTGGAGTCGGGCTTCACGACCGTCCGCGACCTCGGCTCCTCGGACTACGTGGACATCGGGCTGCGCAACGCGATCAACAACGGCTACGTGGTCGGCCCGCGCATGCTCGTCGCCGTGCACGCGATCGGCGCGACCGGCGGCCACGGCGACGGCGACCCCATCCCGCCCGAGCGCACACATCTTCTCGGACCGATCGAAGGCGTGTGCAACGGCCCGGCGGAATGCCGCGCCGCCGTGCGCTACCAGATCAAGTACGGTGCGGACGTCATCAAATTCATGCCCTCCGGCGGCGTGCTCTCGCTGTCCGATCCGGTCGACGCGCCGGAGCTCTCGCAGGAGGAGATGAACGCGATCGTCGAAGAGGCGCACAACTGGGGCCGCAAGGTCGCCGCGCATTGCCACGGCGACGCCGCGGCGAAGATGGCGATCGCAGCGGGCGTCGACTCGATCGAGCACGGCTCGTTCATGAAGCCCGACACGCTCGCGATGATGCACGACAAAGGCGTGTACCTCGTGGCGACGCTGCTCGCCGGCGAATGGACCGGTGGCAAAGCCGACAAGTTCCCGCCCGCGATCGCGACGAAGGCCAAGGCCGCACTCGCGGCCCGATCCGAGATGTTCCGCAACGCGCAGAAGGCCGGCGTGAAGATCGCGTTCGGCACCGACTCCGCCGTTTCCCCGCACGGCATGAACCCCCTCGAGTTCGCGCTCATGACCGGCCTCGGCATGTCCCCCGCCGCCGCGCTCCGCTCCGCGACGTCCGTAGGCGCGGCGCTGCTCGGCATCAACGACCGGCTCGGCACGATCGCAGTCGGCAAAGTGGCCGACATCGTGGCCGTCCCCGGAAACCCCCTCCAGGACATCAAGGCGACGGAGAAGGTGTCGTTCGTGATGAAGGAGGGGAAGGTCGTGAAGGGCGGGCGCTAGGTGATCTCCAGGGCGCGCGGCAGCGTCGCTTCGCCGCCGTCGCGCGTCCGCACCACGACGTCCCATTTGTCCTTCGCGCTGTTCGCCGGGACGGTGAAACGCACCTGCGTTTCATTCGAGAGCGGATCGTTCGTTCCGATCTGTTGTCCTTTCGCATTGCGCAACGTGACCGTCTCGGCGAGCTGCAGGCCCGTCCCTGTCGCCACGACGGTTGCCGGCAACGACTGCTGCGCGACCTGACTCGCATCGAGCCGATCGAGCTTCGGTGAGGAGCCAGCCGGCGCGGCGCGGTTCGCCACGGTGTCCGACGCCCCTTTCGCGCCGAAGTAGAAGCTGGTGATCGAGGTGATGAGAGTGCCGAGCATGATGAGCAACTGCTTGGCGAAGTCCTGGGCAGCTGCCGATGGCTGCGTAGGCGCAGGCGTGGTGGAACCGGAGGGACCGGTGGTTCCGGTGGTCCCACTCACCCCGCTCGTTCCCGTCGCTCCACTCGCTCCACTGGCCCCGCTGGCGCCGCTCCCTCCGACAGGGCCGCTACCGCCGACGGCCACCGAGGAAGTAGTCGCAACGGCGGCGACCGCAGGCGCTCCCGTGGAGCCCGTCGCGCCAGCCGACGCCACGGAGTCCTTCGGAGAACGGGAGAGCGCTGAAAACAGATAAACGGTCACGACGGCGAAGATGAGGATCAGACTCAGCGCGATCACCGCGCGAATCGTTCCCTCGGGCAACCCGAGAGCCTGCGTCTGATTGGCCAACCGGACGGTCTTGAACGCGATGGCCATCGTGGCCAGCACGCCGAGGAGCGCGATGAGGCCGGACATCACGAGAAACGGGAGCTGGACCGCTTCCGAAAGGTGATCGGCGACCGACGTCCCGACGAGAAGCAGGACCGAGGCGACGAGAACCGTTCCGGCGACGATGAGCGCAGCACGAGCGTGATCTGTCATGCTCCGGTAGACGGACGCGCGGCTATCATTCCGCCCCACATGGCCAAATCGCCGCGCAAGCGCGTTTACATCGCCTACACGGGCGGCACGATCGGCATGAAGCGTTCGCCGGGCGGGTATCTGCCGGAACCGGGCTTTCTCCAGGAGCAGATGCGGGCGATGCCGGAACTGGGGCATGACTCCATGCCGGAGTTCGTCATCCACGAATACGCGCCGCTCCTCGACTCCTCAAACATGACGCCGCGGGAGTGGGTGAAGATCGCCCACGACATCGCCGACCACTACCGCGACTTCGACGGCTTCATCGTCCTGCACGGTACGGACACCATGGCGTACACCGCCTCCGCCCTCCCCTTCCTGCTCCAGGGGCTGCGCAAGCCGGTCATCATCACCGGCTCGCAGATTCCGTTGTGCGAGATCCGCAACGATGCGCGGGAGAACCTCATCACCTCGTTGCTCATCGCCGCGACGCGCGAGATCCCCGAGGTTTGTTTGTACTTCGGCGGGCGCCTGCTTCGCGGATGTCGGTCGGTGAAGGTCAGCGCCGACGGATTCGCCGCCTTCGACTCTCCCAACTTCCCTCCGTTGGGCGAGGTCGGGATCGACATCGACATCCAGTGGGATCTCGTGCGCAAGCCGGCGGCGAACGCGAGGCTCAGCGTGCACGAGCTTACGTCGCCCGTCGTGAGCGCGTTGCGGCTGTTTCCTGGCATCTCGCCGGAGCTCGTGCGCAACGTGCTGCGTCCGCCGTTGCGCGGGCTCGTGCTCGAGACGTACGGCGTCGGCAACGGGCCGGACAAGGACGAGGCCTTTCTCGACGCGTTGCGCGAGGCGACCGCGCGCGGAGTCGTCATCGTCGACTGCACGCAGTGTCTCGAAGGACGCGTAATGCTGGGCGAGTATGCGGCAGGCGCGGCGTTGGAGAAAGCGGGCGTGATCAGCGGCTTCGACATGACGGCCGAGGCGGCGCTGGCGAAGTTGCACTACCTGTTCAGCCGCGGGTATGCGCCCGACAAAGTGAAGCGCGAGATGCAGAAGGATCTCCGCGGTGAGCTCACGCCACGCGTATG
>JAFAVZ010000544.1 GCA_019242175.1 Acidobacteriota bacterium | reverse complement strand
GAAGCCGTCGAGGTTCGGCATCATCAGGTCGAGGATGATCGCGTCGAACTCGGTCAACCCGAGCTTCAACACGGCCTCGATGCCGTCGCCGGCGACGTCGACCAGATAGCCGTTCCGCTCCAGCACCATCTTCACCAGACGGCGAATGGCCAGGTCGTCCTCCACCACGAGGACGGATCGCTGCAGGGGCTCGTTTTCCACGTTCTCTCTCGGGGGAAGGGGCGTGCAGCAAGAAGCGAACCGGGCAGGGAAATCGCAATCACTGACCGCCGAGGAGACACGCAAATGCCTGACAAAGTCACGGTTTATGGCGCGGACTGGTGCGGCGACACCGTGCGCACCCTGCGCCATCTCGACCGCAACAACGTGCAGTACGACTACATCGACATCGAAGAAAACACCGACGCCGAGCAGAAGGTGATCGCGTTCAACAACGGCAAGCGACGCATCCCGATGGTGGAAGTCGGCTCGGAGACGCTGTCCGTGCCCAGCGACCACCAGCTCTCGCAGGCGCTGAAGAAGTAAACGTAGGGCCGGCTCTCCAGCCGGCCTAGCTTCACGCGGGGCTGAAAACGTAGGGCCGGCTCTCCAGCCGGCCCGATATCGATGCTGGGCCGACTGGAGAGTCGGCCCTACGTTTTCCTGTCCCCGAATCGCTGGCGGGTTGCCTCGCCGCGATAGTCGAAAATCTCTTCCAGCTTCCGCCGCACCAGCCAGCCGCCGAAGAAGCGCCCGAGAAATCCGAAGGGCAGCTCGTAGTCGACGTGGTCGTGCATCTCCACGCCGCCGGATACGGCGCGGAACGAATGCGTGTGCAGCCAGCTGCGGAGCGGTCCCCGTTCCTGCGCATCCGTGAACGCCTCTCCGTCGCGCCATAGCGAGATGTGCGAAACCCACCGAAACGGCAGGCCGAACACCCGCATCCGGTATTCGATGCGATCCCCTTCGCGCAGCTGCCGCCCCGGCCCGCGCACCACGCGGAAGCGCACCTCGGGCGGTGTGAGAACGCCGAGGTTTTCCTGTGCGCCGAAAAACGCGAAGACTTCCGGCAGCCCCGCGGGCACGAACGTCGTGCGCTCGAACTTCACCGCTGCGGAGCCACCGCGCCCTGCGCCTTCACGATCGGGATGATGTCATTCACGATCCACAGCGGACCGATGAGCAGGTGGACCATGTTGCGCAGGAACTTCGGCGACTTCCGTTCATAAACGCTGTGTCCCACGAACTGAAAGATCCAGCCGAGGACGAAGAGGGCGACGTTCCACCAGAACGGGATGATGCGACCCAGCCACCAGAAGCCGAGGGAAATGGCGAGCATCGCGATGGCCAGGCGCCAGTCGAGGGCGAAGTAGTAGATCGCGGAGAGCCCGATCACGCCGAGGGCGAGATCGATCGGCCCGAGGGGAACGCGGGCGAGCATTCCGAGCAGCGTCAGCACGATGAGCGGGATGCCCATCCGATGAAAGAACTTGTTCCCTTTCGTCTGATGAGCCTCGGCGTAGTCGGCGAAGAGGTACTGGATTTGCTGCATGCCGGCGATTGTACGCCCGCAATCGAGGGGCATCAGGAGACCGGATCATGCGCAAACTGCTATTCGTCATCGCCGTCGCGTTCCTCGCTCAGGCGGCCGCGGCCGCAACCGTGGGCGACATCACCATCACGACCAATCCCCCAGCGCCCGTGCCGAATCAGCCGTTCACGCTGACCGTGCGCGGCACCTGGAGCGACAGCTGCGTGCCGCACTACTTCAACCTCTCGAATAGCGGCGCGCACCTGGTGATCGACGCCGTGGCGAATCAGACGTGCTCGGTCTGCACGACGGGAACGACGCCGTACTCGCTCACGACCACCACGACCGCGACCGCGCCGACGCCCGGCACGTACACCGTCGACTACTACGTCACGGAGTGCAACACGCGGCGGCTGGAGGCGACGAAGACGGTGACGGTGTCATCGTCGTCCTGCGCGTTCGATCAGAGCCTGTCGATCGATCCGCCGACGGTGCGTCCCGGCGAGCTCTTCGTGCTGCGCTGGTGCGATCCGTCGTTCTCGAATGGCCCCGACAACGGCTACGACGTGCAGTTCTTCCGCGTGCTCGCCGCGCGCAGCCTCAACGGACCTTACAACGTGATCGGCGACGTGCCGGACGAGAAGACGGCCGTGCAGTTCGGCGCCGACGCGGGCGACATCGGGACGACGTACTTCTTCGTCGAAGCGCACGGCTGCAACGTCACCATCGCCGGCTGCCTCGGCGACAGCGTGCTGCGGACGAACGTCGTTCAGCTGACGACCGTGCCGCAGTCGGCCTGCCTGCCCAACGACAACACGCTCTGCCTCAACAATGCACGCTTCCAGGTGCGCGCGAAGTGGACGACGCCGAACGGCGTCAGCGGCAACGGCGAGGCCGTGTCGCTGACCGGCGAGAGCGGCTACTTCTGGTTCTTCACGCCGGACAACGTGGAAGTCGTGGTGAAGGCGCTGAACGCCTGCGACAGCACGACGGCACCGCGCTTCTGGGTGTTCGCCGCCGGCCTGACCGACGTCGGCGTCGACCTCACCGTGACGGACACGAAGAACGGGACGACGAGGGTCTACAAGAATCCGGTCGGGACAAAGTTCACGCCGATCCAGGACACGAACGCGTTCGCGACTTGCCCGTAATGTAGGGGCCGGCTTCAGCCGGCCCGTATTCGACGTGGGGACCGGCTTCAGCCCGGCTCGTATTCGACGTGGGGACCGGCTTCAGTCGGCTCGTACTCGACGTAGGGGCCGGCTTCAGCCGGCCCGTATTCGACGTGGGGACCGGCTTCAGCCGGCCCCTATTCGACGTGGGGACCGCTTCAGCCGGCCCGTAATTCGACGTGGGGACCGGCTTCAGCCGGCTCGTATTCGACGCGGGGACCGGCTTCAGCCGGCCCGTATTCGACGTGGGGACCGGCTTCAGCCGGCTCGTATTCGACGTGGGGACCGGCTTCAGCCGGTCCTGGGGCGGGTTGAAACCCGCCTCCACGTTTTCCCCCGCATCCCCCGCGGCCGCAGCGTGATCGACGCCTGCGGCCGCGGCGTCTCGGTGATCTCCACGCGCCACCGCTGTGCGAGCGTCGCGAGCATCAACACGCCTTCCATCCAGGCGAAGCTCTCGCCGATGCAGATGCGCGTGCCGGCGCCGAACGGGAAGTAAGCCATCCGCGGCCGTGACGCCTTCCCCTCGGCCGTGAAGCGCCGCGGGTCGAACCGTTGCGGCTCGGGCCACCAGCGCTCGTCCATCTGCGTCACGCCCGGCGCAACGATCACCACCGCGCCTTTCGGCACCGTCCAGCCGCCGAGCTGCACGTCCTCCATCGCCAGGCGTCCCATCCACCAGGCCGGCGGGAACATGCGCATCGACTCGGCGAGCACCATCTCCGTGAACGGCAGCCGCGGATAGTCGGCCGGCGTCGGCATGCGGCCGGCGAGAACGCGGTCCAGCTCTTCGTGCATCTCGCGTTCGACGTCGGGATTCTGCGAGAGCGCGTACCACGTCCACGACAACGCATTCGCGGTCGTCTCGTGGCCGGCGAGGAAGAGCGTCATCGCCTCGTCGCGCACCTGGCGGTCGGACATCCCGCCGCCCTCCTCTTCGTCCTGCGCGAGGAGCAACATCGACAGCAGATCGCCTTCATCGCGCCCCGACTTCCGGCGCTCTTCGATGATCGAGAAGATCGTCCGATCGAGACGATCGAGCGCGGCGCGAAAGCGGCGCATGCGCGGAAACGGCAGGCGGAGGAGATGCTCGCCGTACGGCGCGAGGAGGAGCGGGAAGATGTGGATCAACTCCGTGAGCGAAGCGCCGATCTCGTCCGCCTCTTCGTCGACGTCCGCGTTGAACAACGTCTTCGCCACGACCGAGAGCGTGACGCGCATCATCTCCTGATGGACGTCGAGCTCTTCGCCGTCCCGCCACCGCTCCCCATCCGCGCCGCGCGCTCGATCATCACCTCCGCGTAACGTGCGATCCGTTCGCGATGAAACGCCGGCTGCGCCAACCGTCGCTGCCGCCGATGCACCTCGGCCTCGGAAGTCAGCAAGCCTTCGCCGAGAACGACTTTGGCTCGCTGGAGGACCCGGCCTTTGCGGAACGAACGTCCGTGGCGCACGAGCACGTCGTTGACGAGATCGGGATGGTTGACGAGGTAGACGTGCTGCAGGCCCATTCGGAAATGCGCGACGTCGCCGAAGTCCCGGGCCACGCCGCGCAGGAACGTGAGCGCGTCGCGCTGCATCGCCCGCAAGTTGCCGGACCGCGGACCCGGAGGCCGTGGGATGGAGGATTGAGGATTGAGAATTGAGAGAAGCCGTCGCACAATCCAATTCTCAATCCTCCATTCTCAATCCTCAATCCCGTATGAATGCTCTTCCTCTGATCCTGCTCTTCCTCGCCATCGCTGCGATCGGCTATCGCTACTACTCCGCGTTTCTTGCGGCGAAAGTCATGGCGTTGGACGACGCCCGCACGACGCCGGCGCATCGCTTCGAGGACGGTCAGAACTACGTGCCGACGAACAAGCTGGTCTTGTTCGGCCATCACTTCGCGGCGATCTCCGGCGCGGGACCGCTCATCGGGCCGGTGCTGGCGGCGCAGTTCGGCTATCTGCCGGGATTGCTGTGGCTGGCGTTCGGCGTCGTCTTCGCCGGCGCGGCGCACGACTTCGTGATTCTCGCCGCCTCGGTACGGCGCAGCGGCCGTTCGCTGGCGGAGATCGCGCGGACGGAGATCAATCCGCTCGCGGGCATGACGGCGATGATCGCCATCCTCTTCATCATCGTCATCGCCCTCGCCGGCCTCGGCATCGCCGTCGTGAACGCGCTGGCCAACTCCGCGTGGGGCACGTTCACCATCTTCCTGACGATCCCCATCGCGCTCATCGTCGGCCAGTATCTGCATCGCAGCAAGGCGCCGTACGCGATCCGCAACGGCTCCATCGCCGGCGCGCTCGCCGTGCTCGGCGCGGTGATCGTCGGCCGCTTCGTTCCGGGCACGGCGCTCGGCGATCTCTTCACGCTGGGCAAGGGCCAGATCACCTTCGCGATCGCGGCTTACGGCTTCATCGCGTCCGTGCTGCCGGTCTGGATGCTGCTCTGCCCGCGCGACTATCTCTCGTCCTACATGAAGCTCGGCACGATCGCGGCGCTCGTCATCGGGACGATCGTCGTGGCGCCGACGATCCACGCGCCGGCGATCTCCCAGTTCGCGGGCGGCGGCCCGATCATCCCGGGCAAGCTCTTCCCGTTCGTCTTCATCACCATCGCCTGCGGCGCGATCAGCGGCTTCCACGCGCTGGTCAGCTCCGGCACGACGCCGAAGATGATCGACAAGGAAAGCGACACGCGGATGATCGGCTACGGCGCGATGCTCTGCGAAGGGCTCGTCGGCTGCGTCGCGCTGATCGCCGTGTGCGCACTGCATCAGGGCGATTACTACGCGATCAACGTCCCGCCCGCCGTGTTCGCGAAGCTCGGCCTCTCGACCGTGCATCTGTCGGAGCTCGCGAAGCTCGTCGGCGAGGATCTCGCCGGGCGGACGGGCGGCGCGGTGTCTCTGGCCATCGGCTTCGCCCAGATCTTCTCGCGCATCCCGTTCCTCGAGCACCTGATGTCGTACTGGTACCACTTCGCCATCATGTTCGAGGCGCTGTTCATCCTGACGACGATCGACACCGGCACGCGCGTCGCGCGGTTCATGGTGCAGGAGTTCCTCGGCAAGATGATGCCCCGGTTCGAGAACCCGTCTTGGATGCCCGGCACGCTGATCTCGACTGCGCTCGTCGTTGTCGGCTGGACGTACTTCATCCTCACTGGCTCGATTGCGCAGATCTGGCCGATGTTCGGCATCGCGAACCAGCTGCTCGCCTCCGTGGCGCTCTGCGTGGGAACGAGCGTGATCCTGAACTCCGGCCGCGCGCGTTACGCGTGGACGACGCTCGTGCCGCTCGCGTTCGTGTCGACCACGACGCTTTACGCCGGCTGGCGCTCGATCTTCGACAACTTCCTGCCGCTCACGGCGAACCCGGCGAAACGCTTCACCGGCTTCCTCGACGCGACGCTCACCGCGCTGCTCATGCTCTGCGTGCTCGTGATTTTAGCCGCGTCGATCCGTTCGTGGCTGCGCGCGCTGCGCGGCGAGCCGGTGTCGTTCGTGCCCGCGGCGCTCGGACCGGATCATCGCCATCTGCCCGGCAGCGGCTGTTGCTGATGTAGTAGTTGCTGGTTGCTGGTTGCTGGTTGCTGGTTACTGGTTGCTGGTTGCTGGTTACTGGTTGCTGGTTGCTGGTTACTGGTTGCTGGTTGCTGGTTCCTTGTGCCGCAGCTCGTTCCAGGCGCCTCTGCGCAAGCAACCAGCAACCAGCAACTAGCAACCATTACCAGCAACTAGCAACGATCAACATAGAATCCGCCGCGTGCCCGGAACCGTCTACCAGGAACGCCTCGCATCGCGCCGCGCGGAGGCCGAGCGCCTCGGCGCGCGCGAACGCACCTTCTCCCTCCTGCGGCTGATCGTCATCGCCGCCGTCCTCCTCACGATCTGGCTCGCCGGCTGGTGGTCGCTCGTACCGGTCGCCGCGTTCTTCGTCCTCGTCCTGATGCACGACCGCGAGATCGAGGCGAAGAAGCGCGCCGAGAACGCGATGCGTTTCTACGATCGCGGCCTGGCCCGCGCCGAGGATCGCTGGGCCGGCACCGGCGCGGCCGGCGACGAGTTCAAAGACGATCATCATCCGTACGCCGTCGATCTCGACCTCTTCGGCAAAGGATCCGTCTTCGAGTTGATGTGCATCGCCTCGACGCAAGCCGGCCGGGCAAAGCTCGCGCAGTGGCTGAAGGAGCCCGCTTCGTCGCCGGACGAGATCGCGTCGCGCCAAAGCGCGGTCGCCGAGCTGCGCGATCGGCTCGACCTCCGCGAAGACCTCGCCATCCGCGCCGCCGAAGTCAGCCGCGAGATCGAAAGCGCCCGGCTCGGCGAGTGGGGCGCGCAGCCCCCGCTCCTCACCGGCGGACGTTTTCTCGTCCTCGCGGCGGCAACCATCGCGAGCGTGCTGTTCATCATCACGATGCCGCTGATCCTCGTGAAGCCGGCGGGCATCACGTTGCCGTGGTCGTTCCCGAGTTGGCCGCTGCTGATCGCGATCATCGCGGCGACGGCGGTCGCGGCGATGTTTCGCGCGCGCGTGCAGCAGGTGACCGCGGCCGTCGAACGCGCCGAGCCCGCGCTCGCGTTGCTCGCGCGCCTCACCGAGCGCCTCGAACGCGAGCCGTTCCAAACCGAGCGACTCCTCTCGCTGCAGAAACGCCTCGTGCGCGACGGGCGGCCGGCGTCGAAACAGATCGACCATCTGCGCCGTCTCGTCGGTCTCCTCGACGCGCGGCGTAATCAGTTCTTCGCGCCGTTCGCCGCCGTCATGCTCTGGACGACGAACTTCGCGTTCGCCATCGAGAACTGGCGCCGGCGCAGCGGAGGCGAGATCTCAACGTGGATCGATGCCGTCGGCGAGCTCGAGGCGATCTCGTCGCTCGCCTCCTTCGCTTACGAGCATCCGACGTTCTGCACGCCATCGATCGCCTCCGAGGGGTTGCTCTTCGACGCCACCGGCCTCGGCCATCCCCTGCTCCCCGCGACGAAGCGCGTGACGAACGACCTGCGCTTCGGCGACGACCGCCGGCTCCTCGTCATCAGCGGCTCGAACATGTCCGGCAAGAGCACGATGCTCCGCAGCACCGGCCTCGGCGCCGTGCTCGCGATGGCCGGCGCGCCCGTGTGCGCGGAACGGATGCGCATCTCGCCGATGCGCGTCGGCGCGTCGATCCAGCTCCACGACTCGCTCGCCGAAGGAGCGTCGCGGTTCTACGCGGAGATCCTGCGAATCCGGCAAATCCTCGACCTCGCGAAAGAAGAAACGCCGCTGCTGTTTCTGCTCGATGAGATCCTGCACGGAACGAACTCGCACGACCGCCGCATCGGCGCCGAGGGGATCGTGAAGAGCTTGCTGCGACGCGGCGCCGTCGGCCTGGTGTCGACGCACGACCTCGCCCTGGCCGAGATCGCCGAGGCGACGAACGTCCATTTCGAGGATCACATGGAGGATGGGCGCATGGCGTTCGACTACACGATGCGGCAGGGCGTCGTGACCAAGAGCAACGCGCTCGCACTGATGCGGGCGGTGGGAATCGAGGTGTAGTCGGCGGACGCTGGAGTGTCATTCTGAGCCGCGAAGACGGCGAAGAATCTCCCGGCACGTGCGCTCATCGCCCGCATCAGGAGATCCTTCGCCGTCTTCGCGGCTCAGGATGACACTAGCGCTGAGGATGTCGCTAGCGCACCTCGGTCCGGTGTCATTCTGAGCCGCGTAGACGGCGAAGAATCCGTACCGATCTCGCGTCCCGCCTGAAGGTGCGGATCCTTCGCTCCGCTCAGGATGACACTGGGGCTCAGGATGACACTAGCGCACCTCGGTCCGGTGTCATTCTGAGCCGCGCAGACGGCGAAGAATCTCCCGGCACGTGCGCTCATCGCCGCATCAGGAGATCCTTCGCCGTCTTCGCGGCTCAGGATGACACTAGCGCGCAGGATGACGCTGGCGCGCTCGGTCCGGTGTCATTCTGAGCCGCGTAGACGGCGAAGAATCTCCCGGCACGTGCGCTCATCGCCCGCATCAGGAGATCCTTCGCCGTCTTCGCGGCTCAGGATGACACTAGCGCGCAGGATGACGCTGGCGCACTCGATCCGGTGTCATTCTGAGCTGCGCAGACGGCGAAGAATCTCCCGGCACGCGCGCTCATCGCCCGCATCAGGAGATCCTTCGCCGTCTTCGCGGCTCAGGATGACACTAGCGCGCAGGATGACGCTGGCGCGCTCGATCCGGTGTCATTCTGAGCCGCGTAGACGGCGAAGAATCCGTACCGATCTCGCACCGAGCCTGAAGGTACGGATCCTTCGCTTCGCTCAGGATGGCGCTAGCGCTCAGGATGTCGCTAGCGCGCCGCAATTCGGTGTCATTCCGGTCTCGAGCGGATGGCCGAGTGCGGCGATGCGACCCACCATCGCGGGTAGGTCGTTCGTATACGTCAGGCTGTTGCCGACGAACAGCACGCGATCGGCCGCGATCGCGGAGAAGGCGAACAGCAGAGACGCGAGCAGCGAGAAGCGCGGCAGCACTACTGCCGCTTCAACGCCTCGTCGACGTCTTTTTCCTCCCCTTCCGCCTTCGACGGTTTGCGCTCCTGCGCCTGGCGGGAATCGCCCTGGCGGCGGGCGGAAGGCTCGGGTTCCTGGCGGCGGGGAAGGGGCTGGGGGACGGGCTCGACGCGTGACATGTCTTCCCGAGGCGTGCAACCGGAATACCCACCTGCGAAACCTGTTGACAGCGCCAGTCGTAATGCATAAAGATTCGTGATGATGAATGTTTATTCAGGAGGCGGCGACGCCGCACGGCGTAGAGACGAGGTGCTCCGGATCGTCCGGGACACGCCCGTCCACTCCCAGGACGAGCTCCTGGGACATCTCCGCCGCCGCGGCTTCCAGGTCACCCAGCCGACGCTCTCCCGCGACCTGCGGGAGCTCGGCCTGGCCAAGACCCCGGCCGGCTACGTCACGCCCGCGGACCTCGCGGCGGGCCATGCCGCCAAAGCCGCTCCCTTCGTCGCCCGCGAAACGCGCGAGCATCGGCTCGAGCAGCTCCTGCGCGACTCCGTCCTCACCGCCGAGGCGGCGATGAACATGGTGGTGATCAAGACGCCCGTGGCCGCGGCTCAGCCCGTCGCCAGCGCCATCGACTCCACCGACATCGAAGACCTCCTCGGCACCATCGGTGGTGACGACACGATCTTCCTCGCCTTCCGCACGCCTGAAGCCGCCGCCAACTTTGCGCGGCGCATCCATGAGATCGCCGGGATCACCATCCCGCCGCGACGCCGCCCGCGCGCCTAGGCGCAGGCGACGACTTTTCCGGAGCCTGTTGCCATGAATGAAATCGATACCGATACCTGTCTACTTGCGGAACCGACCCAAACGAACGTCGCGAGCGTCGAGCCGCGTGTGATCTCTGCCGCCGTCGTCGGCGGCACCGGGTACGCGGGGGCGGAGCTGGTGACGATTCTCGAGCGTCACCGGGGAGTCGATCTGGTCGCGAGCTGGTCGAGCAAGTTCACCCTCGACGCGCTCGACCACTCGCGTCCGGAAGTCGTATTCCTCGCCACTCCGAACGAAGTCTCGGCCGACCTCGTGCCGGCGATGCTCGACCGCGGCATTCGCGTCATCGACCTTTCCGGCGCGTTCCGCCTACATGAATCGGCGCTCTACCCGCACTGGTACGGCTTCGCCCACTCGCGTCCGGAGCTGCTGCAGGAAGCCGTCTACGGACTCACCGAGTGGTGCAACGGCGAGCTGAAGACCGCCCGCCTCGTCGCCAATCCCGGCTGCTACCCGACGTCCATCCTCCTCGCGCTTCGGCCGCTCACGTTCATCCTCGATCGCGACCAGGCCGTGATCTGCGACTCGAAGTCGGGCGTCTCCGGCGCAGGCAAGAAGGCCGATCTCGACTGGTCGTTCGCAGAAGTCGCGGGCAACTTCAAGGCGTACGGCGTCGGCACACATCGCCACGAGCCGGAGATCCGCCAGGGTCTGCGCCTCGGTCAGCGCGCGCCGCTCGTGTTCGTCCCGCATCTGTTGCCGACGGTACGCGGGATCCTCTCGACGATGCACGTCGCGTTCGCGCACACCGTGACCGATGCCGAGATCGCCAGCCTGTTCACCGAGGCTTATGCGAAGGCGCCTTTCGTCAAGGTGCTGCCGGCGGGCAAGCTCCCGCAACTGAAGAGCGTCGTCAACACCCCGAAAGCGGAGATCGGCTGGCAGCTGCTGCACGGCGGCAAGCGCGCGGTCATCGTCTCGGTCATCGACAACCTGCTGAAAGGCGCCGCCTCGCAGGCGGTGCAGAACTTCAACCGCATGTACGGCTGGGCGGAGACGGAGGGGCTGCAGTGAAGCTCGTGAAACTGGGAGGCTCGCTTCTCGACGATGCGGCGCGGCGCGCGGAAGTGCTCGACGCCATCGCCGCGCGCTGGAACGCCGGCGAAGAGCTCGTGCTCGTGCACGGCGGCGGCAAGCACATCGACGCGGCGCTGGCGAAGCTCGGCATCGCGAAGAAGACGCACGCCGGCCTGCGCATCACGGACGACGCCACGCTCGAAGTCGTGGTCTCGATCCTCGGCGGCACCGTGAACAAGATGCTCGTCTCCGAGCTCGCGGCGCGCGGCATCCGCGCGGCCGGGATCTCCGGATGCGACGCCGGCACGATCGTCGCCGAACAGCACCCGCCGATCGACGGCATCCAGCTCGGCCACGTCGGTCGCGTGACTGGCGCGAACCGGACGCTCATCCGCGCGATGCTCAACTACGGCATGCTGCCGGTCGTCTCCTCGATCGCGCAGGGGCCAAACGGCTCGGTGCTCAACGTGAACGCCGACAACGCCGCGGCGGCACTGGCCGTCGCCCTCGGCTGCGAGTCGCTCGTCTTCCTGACCGACGTCGACGGCGTGCTCGACGCCGGCGGCACGGTGGTTCCGAGTCTCGGCGCGAACGACGTCGCGGCACTCATCAACGACAACGTCATCACGGGCGGGATGCGCCCGAAGCTCCAGGCGGCGCTGCATGCCCTCGGCTCCGGCGTTCCGCACATCACGATTGGGAGGACCGATGTTGCTGCATGACGAATCCCCGCTGGCCGTGGAAGAACGCGAGCGCGCGTTCCTTCTCGGCACCTACAACCGGACGCCGTTTCATCCGCGCTCCGGCCGCGGCGCGCATCTCTTCGATGCGGACGGTAAGCCGTACTGGGACCTCCTCGGCGGCATCGCCGTGAACGTCCTCGGCCATCGCCATCCGCGGCTCGTGAAGACGCTGCGCGACGAGGCGACCGGCCTGCTCCACATCTCGAATCTCTACTACCACCCGGCGCAGGGGCTGCTCGCGGAGCGGCTCGTGCGCGCTTCGGGGATGCTGCGCGCGTTCTTCTGCAACAGCGGTACGGAGGCGAACGAAGCGGCGCTGAAGTTCGCGCGCCTCGCGAATCCCGGCCGTTCGCACGTTGTCGCGCTGAAGGAGAGCTTCCACGGCCGCACGCTCGGCTCACTCTCGATGACCGGTCATGATGCGTACCGTGAGCCGTTCGCGCCGCTCGTGCCGGGCGTGACGTTCATCGAGCCGAACGACGTGGCGGCGCTCGAGGCGGCGATCACGGAAGAGACGTGCGCCATCTTCCTCGAGCCGGTGATGGGCGAGGGCGGCATCATCCCGCTCGACGTCGACTTCCTCGCCGCCGCGCGCAAGGCCGCGGACCGCACCGGCGCGATCCTCGTGTTCGACGAGATCCAGTGCGGCCTCGGGCGCACCGGAACGATGTTCGCGTTCGAGCAGACCGGCATCGTGCCCGACGCCGTGACGCTGGCGAAGCCGCTCGGCGGCGGCCTGCCGCTCGGCGCGGTCGTGATCGGCCCGGCGCTCGACGGCTTCGTGAAGCCCGGCCATCACGGCACGACCTTCGGCGGCAACCCGCTCGCCTGCCGCCTCGGCGCGATCGTGTTCGACGAAACGCGCAAGCTCCTGCCCCGCGTGCAGACGATGGGCGACTGGTTCGGAAACGAGCTGCGCAAGCTGCAGGCGCGTTCGTCGGCGATCGTCGACGTGCGCGGCTCCGGCTTGATGTGGGGCATCGAGCTCGATCGCCCCGCGAGCGCCGTCGCCCGCGAGCTGCTGGCGCACGGCATCGTCGTCGGCACCGCGCGCGAGAAAGTCCTGCGCCTCCTGCCGCCCTACGTGACTCCCAAGAAAGCCCTCAGTGAATTCATCGGTGCGCTCGAGTCGGTGCTCGGCGTGACCACGGAGAAAGCAGCATGACGAAGAAAGTGGCCCTCGCCTATTCGGGCGGACTCGATACCTCGATCATCATTCCCTGGCTGAAGGAGAACTACGGCTGCGACGTCGTGGCCGTGGCCGTCGACGTCGGCCAGGCGGAGGAGACTTCCGGCCTCGCGGACAAGGCGTACCGCACCGGTGCGGTCGATTTCCATCTCGTCGACGCGAAGGATGAATTCGCGGCCGACTATCTCTTCCCCGTCCTCAAAGCGGGCGCGATCTACGAGCGCGACTACCTGCTCGGTACGTCGACC